>JAUMTV010000062.1:1780-19941 GCA_030531025.1 Turicibacter sp. | reverse complement strand
ATAGTCCAGCTAAAAGTTTTCCGATATGAAAAACTTATCTGGACTTATATATAATTGAAAAAATGGAAAATTAGGTATTGAAAAAATACAAATTAAGATAAAAAATGATATAATAATTTTAAATTTCGAAAAAATATCTTTATATTATTAGTAGAGATTATGATAAAGGAAATATGTAACGAAGTAAGGGGGATATGGTAGTAGGAACTCCATTATGATAATGTGTTCAAAGTAGCAAAAAATTGCAATTTAATATTATGTAGAGATTAGAAAATTATTCTTAGTATAATTTTAAAAATAAAATATATAGGTAATCTAGTTGTTTATTTGATTTGGAGGTATTTATGGCAGTATATTTTGCAAGAATTGAAGAAATGAATAATTACTATAATTTGTGTCCAATATTTGAGGTTATTGGCGATGAATTTATTATGGCTGAAATAAAATCTGAGTTTCCAACAACTGGAATGATCACGATTACTGTTGATAGCAATAGTTATTTTGGTGAGATTTCACTTAGTGAATTTGGATTTTATGATATTGATAAAACAGAATTATATTTGCAGAAAAGTGTTGAGGAAGTTGGTGAAGGGAGAAAATATAATTGCTATCGTGTATATGAGACAAAATTAAAAAAAATGAAGATAGAATCAGATCAATATCCCATTTATGAAACATTCCAGATTCCATCCTTCCTTTCAATAGAAAAACTAAAGGAAACGCGAGAATTAAAATTAGAAGGTTATAATCTTAAACCATTATCAAAACATATCTATTTGAAAGATACAGAGAAGTTGTATGGACCCTTTGAATGGAAGAAAAAAGATAGTACTTCTCTTCTTATCTCATCTTGTAATTCATCAGAATATAATTATTTTATTAAAAGTTACTTATTGGATGATTTATCTGATGTTATTTATAAGTTTGATGCAAGTGAATTTGAAAAGAGTGATAATTATGGGATTGAACGTGAAGTAATTTTTTGTGATAAATTTGATTATGATTATGAAGAAATAGACTTTATCAATATAAAAGTACTAAAGGATGAGGTTGCAAAAGCAATAAATTTAACAAACTCAAATTATGATTTAAATGAATTAAAACAAATTATACGAAGTACTTCGTTGTTAAATTTAACTAATGATAGAAAACAAAAAATATTAACTATGTTTGAAAATAGTGAAGCACTTCAAGAACTATCTACAGAAGTTGCCTCAAGAGCTGTAAATGATTCAGATAATATGAAGAAGATCATTGATGAAATTTTATCTAATCCTAAGTCTAGAGCAAAAGTAATCAATCAAATTAAGGGAAATGAAGAGGTTT
Organism: Turicibacter sp.; assembly: GCA_030531025.1. The sequence goes on along the minus strand of JAUMTV010000062.1, from coordinate 18,615 downwards.
TCGCTACCCTAATAGATACTAATGAAGTGAGTAAAAAAAGAAAGGAACTTAATGATTTAGAACTAGAGATTCAGTATTTAAAAGAAAAAAAACAAGAACTTGAAAGTGAGTCTCAAATTAATACGATTTATGATGAATTAGAAGAACTTGAAGATGAAAAAAATAAATTATCAAAAGAAGTTGAGGAGATTAGACAGAGATTGGCTTTAGGTAAAGAATTAGCCGATTTGAATGAACAAATTGAAGAGGCACGTCGCAATATGAGCCAATATTCTAAAATAAATAACGATATAGAGGATGAAATAAAAAGTAAAGTTGCTAGTGCCTATGTAGATGTTGCTTTTAATGGAACGATTGCTAATGAAGTTCTAAAGGCAGCGGCTAGTTTTGAAAAGCAAGATCAACTGAATCAATATAAATTAAGAGTTGCTAAGAAGCCACAAATATCTAATGTTAAGGATGAATTTAATACAGCCTCAGAATTGATAGAATATTTACATGGATTAATAAACAATAAAGGAAAACGTAAAATGAGTAAAAATGAAATAGTAAATATTTTATTGTGTATAACGCAAGGCTTTTTAACTGTGTTTGCCGGTGAACCAGGAACAGGAAAGACATCGTTGTGTGCTTTGCTTTCTAATTGTTTAGGCCTTCATCGAGAAGATAGATATAACAGATATGTAGAGGTATCTGTAGAGAAAGGATGGACATCTAAACGAGATTTTATTGGTTATTATAATCCATTAACCAAGTTATTTGATAAGGCAAACGGACAACTTTTTGATGCATTTAATATTTTGAATATAGAAGCAGAAAAAAAAATAAATGATTTTCCTTACTTCATTTTACTTGATGAGGCAAATTTAAGTCCAATAGAGCATTACTGGGCTGACTTTATGAACGTTTGTGATATGTCAAAATCTTATAGACAGATTAATTTAAGTGAAGATTACCAACTTTCGATTCCAAAGAGTTTAAGGTTTTTGGCTACAATTAATTATGATCATACAACAGAGGTATTTTCACCACGGTTACTCGATCGTTCTTGGGTAATTTTATTAAAAAGTTCAGAGTTAGATATAAATAATCTGATTGATGTACCCGAGATGGAAACTCAACCAATTATTACATATCATGAATTGGATCGTTTCTTTGGAATAGAATATGAACAAAGTTTGGATGAAAGTGTAGCTGATAAATTTAATGAAATTAATAAATACTTAAAGGAGAACCAATTATATCTTAGTCCACGTGTAATAATTATGATTAAGAACTATTGTATAGCAGGAGAAAAATTATTTGATAAATCTGAAAATCGTTATGTTGCTTTAGATTATGCAATAGCACAGAAAGTAATGCCTATGATTAACGGATTTGGTGACACATACAAAGAGTTTTTAGAATCATTACAACTATTATGTGATAAGGCGGATATGCCACTTTGTAATAAAATTCTCCAAGAAATTATCATAAAAGGAGATAATAATATGCAATATTATCAATTCTTTGCTAAATAGGTGGATATGATGCAAAATTCGATTATACTAAAGAATAACCAGCATACATTAGAATTAAACTTAACTGGTGCAGTATCTAAACATGAGAAAATACATGAAATTGTATATCAAGATTTAGATTATGAATTAGTACTAAATTTAGCAGAATTAGCTGAATCTGATATAATCCAAGCTGAAGTTTTATTAAATAATTGTGATTCACTGTGGAAAGAATATATCATTAAAGGACATGATATAACAACGATAGAGTTTACTAATCAAAAAGGGTTTAGCTTATTATTCGGACTTGCACAGTTTAGTGTCATTTTAACATTCAGTGATGGTACAGAAAAGATTATGTTCTCTGAATTCTTAAGTGTAGCAGTAAATGACTATAATAGAGAAGTACAAGATTCACTAGGAGAAATGATAAATGTTATTCTTCAAAAACAAAGTATTTTTTTATATAAGAATCAATTCATTATTGATAGAGAGAAAAAATCATTGTATCAAAATCCTAAACTAAATAAGGAAATGAATTTAATTGATAGAATTCTTTATACCTATACTATGAATTTTCCTTATTTTAAAAGTGGATTGAAATATCGTATGGAGAGTTCCGCTAAAATTGATAATTTTGAAAAATTAACTAGGATTAATCCGCAGACAATTAATTATATTGTTTCACATCCTGAGCAATTACAACAGGTGAATTATAAAACCGGAATATATATTCAAGGATATAATTTTCAACCCAGAAAAACGCTTGTTTCAACAGGGTATGAAGATAGTAATATATATGAGAATAGGGTTATTATTGGCTTTTTAAAGTATATTAAAGTCTATCTACAGATGAAATGTGCATTAGCTCAAGAAATATTGAATGAGAATAGTTATGGTATAGAGAAGAAAACAAACCTTAAAAAAGGATATATTTTATCAGAGGAGATAATTAAGTCGTATATAACAGCTAATCTTAATATTTATATTAGTGAATTAGAAGAGAAGTTGAAAGAAATAAAAAAAATATATATGCAATATAAAAGGGTTTTTACATGTGAGGAAGAGAGCATTAATAGAGTACCTAAGGCAACTACTATCTTTCAAAATGTTCATTATTACCGAAATATCTTTATTGAAATTAATGGATGGTTTTCTTTCGGAGAGTATGATCTAAGCGAAGAAAAAAGAATACTAAACTTTGTTACAGCTGATCAAATATATGAATACTATTGCTTACTTTCAATTTTTGAGTCACTAAATGAATTAGGGTATAGCGAAGATATAAGTAAGCGTCGATCATATAAGTATGAGTTAAATAGTAAATATTTTAAAGATACTTCTGAAGATAATACTTTTGTTTTTTCCAATGGAGATACTGAGATATTTGTTTATTCACAGCCAGTTATTTATTCTCAAAATTCAAATACTACTAATGGTATAACCTTATTTAGAACAGATAGAAGTTATTTTAGGCCAGATTTTGTTATTAAGTATGTTACTCATAAAAACGTTAGCAATTATGCTATTTTAGATGCAAAATGGAGACGGGAGAAAACAATTGATTTTAAAGATATGGTATACAAATATGTTTACTCAATATCTGATGTTTCAGATAATAATGGAAAAAAATTCATGTGGATATTAAAAGGGAAGAGTGATGTCGAAAAATCTAAGATTTATCGACATCAGAATGGTGCGTTAAGTAAAACTAAGGGAAGAGAATTTATGAATACTACAGGAATTGTTGAAGTTACCCCTAGGAGTGGTATTAGAAATTTAACCGATATTCTATCAATATTTTTAATGCAATAATATAAGTTTTTAAAAATGGTAAATTTAATTTATCAAGGGGAGAATGTTTTATAGTAGCGGTCTAATCCTTGTATAAAGAAGAAAATTAGTTCATAAAAGTTGAAAGTCTCCCAATGATTTCATAACAACTATTTGGGGACTTTCGTTATGAGTTTAAATACTAGAACTGCATTTTTCTGAGCAAGAAGAATCTACTGATAAAGGAAGTAATCTATATTGCGAGAAGAATAAGGATACCCAAACGCCAGATATGTGGTTTGGGTATCCTTATATTGTAGGACCGGATATAAAAGATAGTTTAAGATAACTAACATCATCCCGCCTACAAGAAATTTATCTCATTACATTTCACCCATACAAAATCAATAAAGCATGGATAGGCTAATCATGCACATGCATCATTAGCCTTTTCTTATTGGATTTTTCGCACCAGAACTATGATTCTCACTAACCATCAATCCTCCTAGCTTCCTACATACTGGCGTATGTACGGAGTGGAGTCTTGGTGGTTAGTTTTTATGTTAAGTAAAGGGGATTTCAAAGTAGCGGGAAAATGATTTCTATACTTAGTGAGTATCTAAGTACATAGTTTCATGAAGCAGCTAACTGTTGCAATAGCAACGATTAGCTGCTTCATGATCAATAATCAATATCTATAAAAATCGATGATCTTCATAAAATACACGCATTCTTCTAAGTGAGAGGATACCTCACAAATCATAAGAAAACCCAAACGACATTGATGTGGTTTGGGTATCCATTGATTATAGACATATTGATATAAAAGAGGATTAGATTAATCAGAACCCTCCCGCTACAAGAACTCATCTAATTGCATTTCACCTAAAAAAACACATTAAAGTATGGATAGGCGAATCATGCACTTGCATCATTCGCCTTTTTTTATCGTATCTTCAATACTAAAACAAAGGAATCACTAACTATTCAAGTCACCCATGCCCACATACTGGCGTGTGGGACCCCTGCCATTTACGAAGTAAATGTATCCTGCATTAGTAGGGAATGGTGGATGGCAGGTGCTTTTGATCGTTAGAGGTTTTACTTAATGAAGGTGTTTCATCGTAAATCGATATTATCCTTATTTAACAAATTTATGAAATTATGTATAATAGTGTAATAATAGAGGGGAGGATAAGCATTGAGTAAAATAGCTAAGTTTGAAGAAGAGTATCCGTCATTAGATTCTTATTGGCGATCGATTATTTTATTTGGGAGGAATAGTGCGTCGTATAAATTTTCATTAGCAAAATCATTATTAGAAATTGTTCCGACAGGAAAAACAGAAATTAGTTTAGAAGAACTAGCCTTACCGTTTTCTAAACATCTATGTGAGCATTTAAAAAATGCTCCTAAGCAAGGCACGAGTGCTAGAAGTCAATTTTTAGAGGCTTGTCATAACTTTAATCAAGGAATCATCACTCATGATGAATTAATTGATACGACTGTAAAAAAAGGATTTAATAATGTCATTGACGCTTTTCATCATGTGAATAATCAAAGTATTCCCGTCAATTTTTATGATAAAGATTATTCATCAAGAAGTAAAAAAATTATATTAACGGATGATATTTATAAATTACAAGAAAATCCTTATTTTAAAAACTTTTATCATGAGACTGAAGCCAGATGGAATTTAGTTGAAACCGCATGGGAGCTTGGGGTTTCAAAGAATTTGTTGTCAGTCAATTATGATGAGATGAATCAGTTGTTTTTTGTCAATCAGGATTTGAAGAGAAAAGATGTTACTTCAGCTCGGGATGCCTTAAATGGTTATCAAAAAGGAAGATGTTTTTATTGTTTTGATGATATTACGGTAGATAGTTCTAGCGAAAACCTTTGTGATGTCGATCATTTTTATCCGCATACGCTACAACAGTACATGTTAGAAGTCAATTTAAATGGGGTATGGAACTTAGTTTTGGCATGTCCAACATGTAATCGTGGAATAAATGGTAAATTTGCTTCTATTCCAGCAACAAAGTATCTTGAACGGTTACATAAACGTAATGAATATTTAATTAATAGTCATCATCCATTACGAGAAACATTGATTATGCAAACAGGGATGACTGAAGAACAACGAGTGAATTTTCTAAAAACCATTGATAGATTTTCCATAAATATGATGATTCATCGTTGGGAAACTGAACAAGTTAAAGAGCCAACCTTTTAATTTTAAGCAACCGTTAATGATACGGTTTCAATTTCTAATAGGATATCTATGATTGAAATGAATTTTAGTGAACTCGTTAACTATTGAACTCTTAATTATTATGAATCATCCCGCTACAAGAAATATTCTAAATACATCCATGTTAGAATATTTGGGATATGACATCAAATTGACTGATGTGAATCGTGAGGAGGAATAAAAATATGGTAAATTTAAGCAGGCTTGAAGAAATAAAGGACTTGCGAACAGTCTGGCCGCATGAAGCATTGGATTTTACACCGTGGCTTTCGCAGGATGATAACATCGCACTTTTGGCTGATGCTGTCGGTTTGGATATTACGGTGGAGGAAACAGAATCATCTGTTGGCGATTTTAATGTAGATATCTTTGCATCGGAAACAGGAACAGAGCGAAAAATTATCATTGAGAATCAGCTAGAGGATACCAACCACGACCACCTGGGTAAGCTCATAACTTATGCATCCGGCAAATCAGCAGAGGTGATTATATGGGTTGTGAAGCGCGCTCGTGAGGAACATAAGGCAGCTATCGAGTGGCTCAATAATCATACGGATGAGAAAATTGGCTTTTTCCTTTGCGAGATAAAGCTTTATCGTATCGGTGCTTCTGATCCGGCTGTAAAGTTCGAGGTCATTGAGAAACCGAATGATTGGACGAAGGTAGTAAAGAAAAATGAGTCTGTCACTACTACACAGCAACAGAAATATGATTATTGGATGGCTTTCCAAGACTATGCGTTCCAAAACGAACAGTTTTCAAAGAACTTCAAGAGAAGACAGCCGTCAAAGGATCACTGGATGGATTTCAGTATTGGCTCATCTGCCTACCACATTGTAGTGTCGCAGATACAAAAGCGCAACGAACTAGATGTGGAACTGTATATACGTGATGACAAGGAATTATTCCATTCTCTGCTCCAAAATAAAGATTTAATCGAATCTGATGCTGGATTAACTTTCGATTGGCGGGAACTACCAGAGCGCAAGGCAAGTCGAATCGTTATTGAGAAGAATGTAAACTTCGGCGATAAGAATCAGTGGGATGACCAGTTTGGCTGGCTGATAGAAGTCATGCTTAGTATGAAGAAGACTTTCAAGAAGTATTTATAAACCGAAATTTTAAGATGTAATTAATACAAGGAATGGAATAATACTAAATCCTAATATTAAGTGTTATCCATCTAATTAGGAATTAATAATTATTATACTAGTTGTAGCGTTCAAGGGTTTAATAGTGGGCTTAATTTAATTGGGATAAACTATAATTCTCAATTAATCTTTTACATGCAAGAAGTATAGATATGAAATATCACTAAAATAACTATAATTATCCCGCTGCAAAGAAACTCCATTCCCTAGCAATTGAGGATTAGATTCTCTCCGATAATCGCTAGGGGACCCTCTTCAATTCTGACCTAAAACTAATGGGCTCGTTACTTGCCATCCCTGCGGTGGGGGCAGTACCAATCCCACGTTTTAGATAGATGTATTTAATGAAGGTCATTTATCGTAGCGGGATATTATTCTTTGTGGATAAAGGATGAATCTTAGTACATAGAAATTGGTAAAAGCCTCAACGGTTGCAAAGCAACTATTGATGCAAAGAGAAATCTAAAATAAAAAGTCCGTTAATAACGGTTCATTTATAATCCGTAAACGATAGATCCTGAAGCGTTATTGAGTCCCGCTACTTAACCATATCCTCTGATTGAAGAAGAAGCTGAGATGGCAAGAAAAATAGGAAAACCAAAACGGCAGGACTGTGCTTTTGGTATCCATGCCTTTTATAGTGATAGAGATATAAGACATGAAAAATATAACTATATGTATTCCGCTACAAAGGAGAATAAAACCTTATCTTAAAAAGTAAGAATCACTAAAAGTTGAATAGGGTACACTCAATTGGACAAATAATTAAGGGTCTAGTTATTTCTAACCTTTACCTTAAATGAGTCCATACCATACAAACTCTAGTAGACGTTATTTTATTGGTGAATTTAAACAAATGAACTAGACCTTCAATTTATATAAGATTAATCCTTAGTTATTCTTGCCAGGAATTTAATGTATGTTTGTGTGAGTGAAGAGTTGCGTTGTCTTTATATCTTTAGATTTTTCGTAACAGAAATTAATTTAGCGCGTAAGACGTAATATTTTAAACTATTAACGTATTTTCTTTAAAATTATAACAAAAAATGGAATATTAATTTAGGAAAGGAGTGAAAGATTTGAGATTCCAATTAGAATTAGAATTAATAAACCCGATATTTCCTGTTGATTATAGCCGAATGATGATAAGCTTCTTAAAACATAGTATTGAATCTTACTACCCAGAGTTATATAAAGAAATGTTTAAAAATGAGAAAGGGTTATCGAAATCCTATACCTTTGATCTTTTTTTAAATCAAGCGAAGTTTAAAGATGGATTTTTTGAGATAGAAGGAAATATCGTAAAAATGACATTATCATCTTGTTCATTACAAGATTCGTTATTATTTCATAATGCCTTTTTATTACAACATAACCAAATGTTCTATCATAAAGGAGAAGCGGTATTTAAGGTGAAGGGGGTTAGAATGTTGCCAGAACCTAAAATTCATCAATCCGAAATTTTTATTAAGTGGATGAGTCCTTTAGTAGTCTTAAAACATGCTGGAGAAAAGGGACAAGATATTTATTTGCGTCCAGACGATGAAGAATTTGACTCACAGTTAGCTTTTAGTTTGAATTCACAATTAAACACCTTAGCTCCCCATTTAAGTTTAGAAGGGTTCACTTGTGAAGTAATTGAGGCAAAACCTGTAGTTGCCTGGGCCTTTGGACAAAAATTTTCTGCCACCAAAGGGATTTTTAAATTAACAGGTTCGCCAGAGTTATTATCATTCTTATATGAAGCGGGACTCGGAAATAAGCGTAATGCTGGATTTGGGATGTTCGATATCATCTTAAGAGAAAGGAGGGGAACAAAATGGATCGAATGATTCGATTAGAGCTCAATAACTTCTTAATGAATGCTGGAATTTTAGGGTTTATTCGATTGTTGGAATTTTTAGGAGCTCAAAAAAATCAAGATTATACGTTTGAAGAAAATGCGCTTTGTATCAGTCGAGATTATTTGAATCGAACAAATTTAGCGAAAGGTTTTATCGCTTGTGCCAATCACTTGTTTTTCAATCGTTCCGTTGTGGCACAATGGGATAAGGAATTTTCTCTATTACATGCTGAAACAAAGAAATATTTGACGCAATCGCAAGGTGCTAAAACAGAAAAAGAACTCTTGGCCCTTTATCAACAGATCGTTGGAAAAGAATCATCATTTAAAAAATTTAAAAACATTGAAAAATCATATCCTTATCTTAAGAATACCTATGGGCTGGACTTAAAAGAAATGATTGACGAACTGATTAAAGCAAAAGATGTTGAATCAAAATATGAACGATTAACCCAGTTAGAGAGAGTATTAAAGCACGAGGAAGTGAGACGTCACTTTTTAATTGTGAGTGTTGCCGATCGTGTCTTATCACGTTTTTGGATTAAAGGGTTCTTAGCGACATCAACCGGTGCAGTTTATGTAAAAAGTGGTGAGGATATGGAGATGCAATTTCATAAAACGTGTGTCGTTAATTTAGAAAAATATCTAAAAGAACCTGCTGCTTTTGATTCAAAAGGAAAACGAGTGTGTGCGGAGTGTGGTTGTGACCATGTTCAATCAAGCGCTCCAACTTTAAGCTTTCTAAACGATGTCATGGATGATGTGAAACGAAAAGCCTCAGCCTTTTGGGGATTTAATAAAGGAGTCGCTAATTTGTGTGAAGTTTGTGCCTTCAATTACTTATTAGTCCCATTCGGATTTACGTTGATGGGGGATAAGGCAGTCTTTATTAATGATAACTCAAGTTTAGATATGCTTTATCACGTCAATACCGTAAATGAATTAAAAGGTGAGGGCACAGACCATATAACTTTTAAGTTTTACAATCAATTAGTACAGGCTTACTTAAAGAAAGAAACCGTTCAATTACATAATATTCAATTAGTGACACGTCTAATGGATAAAGAGACTCAACGCTATCAATTTAACATTTTAAGTTATAATGTGTTACATTTGATTAATCGAGCTGAAAAGAGTTTAGAGGCATTATCGAAATCATCTACGTTTACTTTAAATGACCGTCGATTCAATCCCTATGAGCAAGCCATTTTCAACCTTTTAAATCATCAGCATCAATATTCACTAATTCAATATTTGTGCCGATTAGGACTTGATGAACAATTAAGTTTAAAGACTGCTTATGCTTTACGCCATTTATGGGTGATTCAACAAAAAACACGTCAACTCCAACAGGAGTTACAAGAAGGAGGAATGACTATGTCAATCGAAGACTACAACATGTATATTGAGCAGGCACTGAGCGATGGACGTAAGTTAAATGCGATCTTTTTTAATGAAGCTAAAGATAAAACAGGACTAATTTGTCGTCTTTTAAATGCGGTTCAATCAAATAATCGTGATTTATTCTTACAGACGATTATTCGTTTACATGGGGTGAATAAAACGCCATTATCCAAAGGATTTATTGAGTCACTTTCAAATGAGAAGCTATTTAATGATATGGCTCATGCGTATTTATTAGGATTCCAAGGAGTTTATGCAAAGAAAGAAATGGAAGGAGAACAAAATAATGAAGCAATCTAAAGGATTAACCTTAACCGTGGTTTGTTTGGTACAAAGTGCGAACTATGGAGAAGGATTAGGAAATGTAAGTGTGTTAAAGAAATTCACGCGTAATGACTCAAATCAATATACTTATATTTCTCGTCAAGCGTTACGTTATAGCTTAGTTGAGCAATTACAATGGAATAATACACCGGTTGAAGTGGATAAAAAGGTAGTTCAATTCGCCCCAACAGCAACCATTGCGGATTATCCTGAAATTGACCTGTTCGGATACATGAAAACAATTTCAAAAACAGAAGATTCTAAGGGGGGAGCTAAAACTCGTGCAGCCGTAGTTCGTTTAAGCGATGCAATTTCATTAGAGCCTTATACAGGTGATTATGACTTCTTAACAAATATGGGACTAGCAAAACGAATTGGGGAATCAAACTCATTGGCTCAAAGCGAGCAACATTTATCTTATTACACGTACACATTAACACTTGATTTATCTCGTATTGGAATTGATGAAAATGATAGTATTGAAATTTCAAATGATGAAAAGGCAAATCGTGTGATTCAACTTTTAGAGGCAGTTGAGTTCTTAAATCGTGATATTCGTGGTCGTGAAGAAAGCTTTAACCCAGTCTTTGTTATTGGCGGAGTTTATGATCGTAAAAACCCATTCTTTAAAGATCGTATTCAAGTGAAAGGAAATGAATTAGGATTTAACAGTGTGAAAGAGATTAAAGAATCATATACTTGGCTAAATGAGCAAACACGCGTTGGAGTGGTGAGTGGAATGTTCAAAAATGATGAAGCTATCAAATGTGAATTAGGGGCAACTCAAATTTCTGATGTCTTTAAAGCGATTAAAGCGGAAGTTCGTGATTATTATGCAAACTAAAGCGATTCGTTTAATTTGCCATCAATCGATGGCAAATTATGCAAAACCTTCAAGCTATATTTTAAAAGAAACCTATCCCTTACCACCTTATTCAACCGTTATTGGCATGATCCATGCAATTTGTGGGTTTAAAACTTATCATCCTATGAAGGTGAGCGTACAAGGAACCAGTTCGCCAACGGTGGCGGATATGTATACTCGTTATACGTTTGCAGGTCAAAAGTATGATGATGGTCGTCATAATGTTTGTATTCCAGATGAAGAATCGAAATTAGGGGCTATAAAAGGAAGAGGATATATGGAGCAGTTAACGGATGTTCATCTTATTTTGCATATCGTTCCTGAAAGTAAAGAAGATTTTGAATTGATTTTACAAGGATTGGAATCACCACAAGTATTCCCGGCTTTAGGTCGTCACCATGATGTATTAGATATTGAGTCTTTTGAAGTAGTGGAGTTGTCTATTTCAAAACGGGTTTACTTAAAACAATCGGCTTATATTCCGCTTGAAGTGTTAGATAAAATCTCTCCGATTCATCAAAAACAAGGGACAAACTATAAAATTTATAAAACATATGAGTTAGATGCCAAAACAGGTCAACGAAAATGGGCGAAGCCAATTCGGGTTAAACATGTTGCCCCTAATCTAAAACAACCTTTTAAGAATGCTTTAGTAGACTCAGATAATTATTTAGTTTGTTTAGCATAAAAAAGAGCGTCTGTGCGCTCTTTTTTAATAAGGATTTTAGTGAGAGAAGAAACGGAGTGATTAAATGACTTTTTTAGCAAAGCCTCTAAAAGGGGGTGTGACGCTATCTCAACATACGAAAGAAGTAGTGGAAAATGCTCGGAGGATTTTTGAATTATATCCTCATTCATTTAGTGATCAAGAGAAATTCTTAATCTTATTAGCCTGCGAGGCTCATGATTATGGCAAGTTAAATAGTCATTTTCAAACCAAAATGAGAACGGGTCAGAAACGATTAACAACCGAGTTACATCACTCCGAGTTAAGTATTTTATTTATAGATATAGAGAGGTTACAGGAAGCGGGATACAATCTGTCCCAAATAAAAGCGGTGGTGACAGCAATTTATCATCATCATGTCCGAAAATATGAATCCTTATCCTTAACATTAGAGGAATATGCGGAATGTTATTTAATTCCTAATGTTTTGAAGTTTGAGGCAGAATCTCAATTAGGGATTATTCCTAAAGGAGAAGAATTGGGATATGATAATTTAGATTACGTCTTATTTGAAATTGGTGGAAATGAATTTGTCGATTTTTCTGAATGGCTTCAATATGCTAAAATTAAAGGATTATTAAATAAGGCGGATTATAATGCCAGTTCAGGAATCTCATTGCCAATTGAAATTCCGCATCCAATAGAGGTTGAGAAGCAATTACCCATGTTAATCCAACGTGAAATGGAAGGATTTGATAGAAGTAAAACGTTTGAAGAGTTACTTTATCGCTCTCAGCGATTTTTACAAGATAACAAAGGAAAGAATGTGGTATTGGTTGCCCCAGCAGGATCAGGAAAAACAGAAGGGTCTCTATTATGGTCAGAAGGTAAGACGTTTTATACCTTACCATTAAAAGTTTCATCCACCGCGATTTATGAACGAATTCATGATCACTATGGTTTTCAGGAGGTCGCCTTACTTCATTCGGATGCCCTAAGTTATCAGTTAAAATCAAAATCAGAATCAGAGAGTGAACAAAGCTTATTAAGACGCTATGAGCTCATGAAAGAGTTGGCTTATCCGTTAACGATTTGTACGGTTGATCAAATCTTTAAATTTGTCTTTAAAACAGTGGGAAGTGAAATGTTGGCGGCGACGTTAAGTTATTCGTGTGTAATTATTGACGAGATTCAAATGTATTCTCCACGCTTAATGGCGTTTTTATGTTATGGACTAAAACTGATACATTTGTTAGGTGGAAAGTTTTTAATTATGACGGCAACATTGCCGCCGATGGTTACAGACTATTTAATGGAGCAAGGGATTCCATTTGAAAAAGATGAGTTTTTAGATTTAAAAGTTGGAATTCGCCACTGTGTGACAATGAAACTTTCTGATTTTGATTATGACTTAATCGAAAAGCAAGCTAAAACAAAAAAAGTTTTAGTATTGTGTAATACTGTGAAACAGGCGCAATTAACCTATGATGAATTAACAAAGCGTTGCCAGTCGCAAGGGATTGGTATTCGATTACTTCATTCTAAATTCACCAAAAAACATCGAAAACAATTAGAAGAGGCAATCATCCAATTTGCTGGAAAAGGCTCTGCACTTGGGAATGGGATTTGGATTTCCACTCAAATCGTAGAAGCCAGTTTGGATATTGATTTTGATGTGTTGCATACCGAAATGTGTCCAGCCGATAGTCTGTTTCAACGAATGGGACGTTGCTACCGATCCCGTTCTTATGAGGGGACAACGGCTAATATTTTCGTGTATCGAACAAAGGAAAGTTATAAGCAATTTTATAGTAAAGGCTTGTTTGAGCGAACGTTGTTAGAATTATTAAACTATCAAAATCGTCCAATGAGTGAGGCCGATAAAAATCAGTTGATGCATCAGATTTTTAATTTAAAAGCATTAGAGAATGATCCTTACTTCCAAGATTTTACCAAAGCCTTAATGGAATTAGAGCGTATTCAACCTGGAGAATTTACGAAGTTTGAGGGCGATAGCTTGTTCCGCGAAATTCAAAGCCTAACGCTAATTCCTGAAAAAATTTATATGAAACAAATGGAACAAATTGAAGCTCGATTGCTTTATTGTTCAAATAAGAGTAACCCTGTATCAGAACGGTTAAAAACTTATGATCAATTAATAGAAAATTGTATAAATATTTCCTTATATGGAAATAATATTCCAGAGGCCGTTGACCGACTATCTATTTCTGAATTACCTCATTTAAGTATTCATCGTTGTCGAGCAAAATATGACTATGTAGAAAACGAGGATGGTGTGATTGTGACAGGGGCTGGCCTTAGATTAGAAGAAGTTGAAGAGGATGATATGTTCCTTTAATAAAAAGTGGTTTGACCACTTTTTTATTTGAAAGGTGTGATAACGTTGAGGCAAATTACTGGCACACTGTTTAGCTACAGTTATTTGTGTTGGAAAAAAACTTGGTATTTTGCAAAAGGAATTCAGATGGAATCTTTTAGTCAAGAGGTCAAAATTGGGAAATTAATCGATGAGCAGACTTACCGGGAAGAGGATAAGCATTTAATGATTGATAATTATGTGAATCTTGACTTCTATAAGGATCATATTGTTCACGAAATAAAAAAGAGTGGTGCTGAAAAGGAAATCGCAATTCAACAAATTAAATACTATTTATATATTTTGAAGAATAAAGGCGTTAGGAATGCTATTGGCGAACTTTTAATTCCAGCTGAGAAATCTCGAGAAAAGATATTTTTAGAATTAGAGGATATTAAAGAGATTGAGCAACAATTAAAGAAGATTCAAGAACTAATAGCTTTAGATCAGCCTCCAATCGTTAATGAGATGAAGAGATGTAAAAAATGTGCTTATTTTGATCTGTGTCAGTTGTGAGGAGGTTTTCAACAATGAATCAGTCTTATTATCTATTTAGTAACGGAGAACTTAAACGAAAAGACAATTCCCCTTTGTTATTAAAAGAGGATGGTAGTAAATCTAATATTCCCATTGAAAGAGTTAGAGATCTTTATGTTTTTTCAGAAATGACTTTTAATGTATCGTTGCTAAATTTATTAGGTAAATACGGAATTAATGTTCATTTTTTTAATTACTATGAGTATTACATTGGGAGTTTTTCTCCTAAGGAAAGTATGTTATCGGGTGCTTTATTAGTTCAACAAGTTGAATACTATCGTGATTCTCAGAAGCGGCTTTATTTGGCAAAAGAATTTATTAAAAGTGCTGCTCACAATATTAGGAGAAATTTGAAATATTATCAGAATAGAGGGAAATACTTGGCTGATGAAATTCAGTGCATTGATGAGTTAAGAGAGAGGTTGGATGATTGTCGAACAGTTGAGGAAGTAATGGGGATTGAAGGAAATATTCGAAAGGTTTATTATAGGGCTTGGAATGAGGTAATCAATGTTAAGATTGATTTTCATACTCGAGTGAAAAGACCTCCAGATAACATGGTCAATTCTTTAATTTCATTTTTAAATTCATTACTTTATGCAAAAGTTGTGTCTGAGGTTTATAAAACACAATTAAACCCTACGATTAGTTATTTACATGTCCCTGGAGAGAAGAGGTATTCGCTATCATTAGATGTTTCAGAAGTTTTTAAGCCCATTTTAGTTGATCGATTAATTTTCTCTTTATTAAACAAGAAGGTGATTACGGAGTCTGATTTTGTTAGGGAATCTGATTTTTTAAAACTAAAAGAGTCTGCTTTAAAACGAGTGGTTAAAGAGTTTGAAGAGGTTTTAAAGCGAACTATCCATCATCGTGAACTTAGGCGAGAAGTTTCTTATCAATACTTGATTAGATTGGAACTTTATAAGTTGATCAAGCATTTAATTAATGAAAAAACCTATAAAGGATTTGAAATTTGGTGGTGATAACGGGTGTATGTAGTGTTAATTTATGATATTAGAATGGATCAACAAGGAGTCAAAATCCAACGCAGTATATTTAAGATTTGTAAACGTTTTTTGATACATGTGCAACATTCTGTTTTTGAAGGAGAGTTGACAAAGTCACAATTTGTAGCCTTAAAATCAGAGCTAAAGCAATTTTTACGCCCAGATGAGGATTCTTGTATTCTGTTTGTTGCTCGAAATAACCGTTGGTTAGAAAAAGAATTTTTAACCAGCGAAGTTGATCAATTGAGTTGTTTTTTATAATCTGTCGATCACCAATAGCTAAAGAATGACAAGGGGGCGACAGATATAATTTACCTTATAGTAGTAAATATTAATTTATTTACTAAATAATTTTCTTAATTTCGTTGAATCTATTATCAAAATTGCGTAAAATAGAGGCAGATTCATCAAATTAACCGGTTTTGTATTAACCATAGTGGAATCTAAATACGTATTTTATTGTTGTTAGGGCCGAGTGGATGTGGGTTTTGTATTAACCATAGTGGAATCTAAATTTGTTCGGAACTCTTTCACGATATGATATTCAGCGTGTTTTGTATTAACCATAGTGGAATCTAAATTTTTGTATTTGCCCCGCCATTGTAGTAGCAGTTGCGTTTTGTATTAACCATAGTGGAATCTAAATCTAATGATGAAGAGGTTGGTAAATTTCATTGTTACCGTTTTGTATTAACCATAGTGGAATCTAAATTATTAAGAGTGGTATTTACATCACTTAATGAGCTAGTGTTTTGTATTAACCATAGTGGAATCTAAATTTAAACGAGAAACAAATACAACGGATAAAGATATTGTTTTGTATTAACCATAGTGGAATCTAAATACGAGTAATAGCGGTGCAAGAGTCTTTGAAACAGGGTTTTGTATTAACCATAGTGGAATCTAAATCTTAATTTTATGATACGATTAGTCATGCTCATCATTGTTTTGTATTAACCATAGTGGAATCTAAATGAGTTTGCTGATATTATTCCTCACTTAGATCAACAGTGTTTTGTATTAACCATAGTGGAATCTAAATGTTATTCATGATTGAATTTTCTAAAATTAGAATTTTGTTTTGTATTAACCATAGTGGAATCTAAATGAGTTTGCTGATATTATTCCTCA
>JAUMTV010000062.1:0-1680 GCA_030531025.1 Turicibacter sp. | reverse complement strand
TTGAATTTTCTAAAATTAGAATTTTGTTTTGTATTAACCATAGTGGAATCTAAATCCGATGTCAATAACACCAACCAACTCATCAAGAAATGTTTTGTATTAACCATAGTGGAATCTAAATTTGTAAGTATCAACTACGACCGTCGCTGTTCCTGAAGGTTTTGTATTAACCATAGTGGAATTTGAATTTTTTGGTTCAAGATATTAACTACTGATATCATAGAACCTAAATAACAGTTTAGTCATGGGGGAAAAGCTAAATCCTGAACTATTATTTATTCCGTATACTAAACAATATCTTCTTATTAAGGAACGAACTGATAGGGCCAGAACCATCCCCTACCAGTGGAGGATAGCTAAGAGTTCATTACCTCACTACTTAGCGCAGAGAACCCATAAGAAAACCCAAACGACATGAACTCATGTGGTTTGGGTTTTCTTATTTTTCTAGTGATACGGATGTAAAAAATGAAATTACTAACTATAGGTATCCCGCTACAAAGAAAATTCCTTCTTTAATTCTGACCTAAAACGAATGGTCTTGTTACTTGACTTGACTACTAGCGTAGTGGGGCAGTACCAATCCCAACGTTTTAGGTAGGTGTATTTAATGAAGGTCATTCATGGTAGCGGGATTTTTATGCTTTTTTGGATGGAAACGTAAAGGTTGATATAATGAAAGAGTAGGTGGCGCTAACCTTCAAAAACATAATGAATTCGGGGGGAATTGACAATGAACGATATTTATGATCGCAAGTTATCTATTTATTTAACGGCTGGTCAAGACGACGAGGGGAAAGATATTGTCAAGGCTAAGTCTTTTTCAAATGTCCGCTTAGATACAACAGACGATGAGTTATCAGAATTTAGAGATAAGTATATCGCTTTGGCATCAGGCACACACACGAAAACGCTCGTTGCTGATTATCGTATGCTTTAGTAAACAATAATGATAGGGGGAAAATAGCATGGAAGAAACATACACATTAACTTGTAAATTTAAAGACACTGAAGGCAAATCACGTTTAATTGAAATCAACAATCCAACAGAAGATTTATCAGATGATAAAATTCTTGACTTCATGAACTATGTGATTGATAGTGAAGTATTAGTGTTAAACGATTTAAATCCTGACTTAAAATACGCAAGTATTTCAGGTGCCTATTTAACAACAAAAACAGTTGAAGAAATTGAATTAATTTAACTAGAGAAAGAGCCATTACATTCGTAGTGGCTCTTTTAATTTTTACTAGGTTCTGATAATCATTCGTGATATAATCATTATGATCTTTCGAAAATTGAACAGCAAACATCCAAAAAAGTAGATTCGGTGGATATCGTTTCTACTTTTTTGTTTTTTAAAAAGGAAGTCATCTTAAGAGGTCGTATATTCATATGAGGTGATAAAATGATAAAGGAAAAACAATTTGAAGAAAGATTAGACTCACTACTATTATTAAAAGCCCTATTAATTAAGGATAACGAATTTGATGAAGTGATACAAAAAGAGTATCGTGAAGCATGGGAAAGAACATTTGATTTATTAGAACAATAATTGAAAATAAAAAAGGCAGTCAAGTAGTCATTCGCTACCTAACTGCCTTTTATTTTATTTAAGAACGTGACTCGATACGTTAAATAAAATTTCAATTTCATCTGTTGTATATGTTGCCTGCATC
>JAUMTV010000061.1 GCA_030531025.1 Turicibacter sp. | reverse complement strand
TTAGCAAACTCTTGGGATATTGCCTTAATTCCTGGGGTTGAAAATGAAGAAGGAGCTTATATTCGATACAATGAAAAAACAGGCTATTATTATTTATTTGTTTCTTATGGATCATTAGCTAGTGATTATCATGTGCGTGTAGGGCGTAGTAAACAAATCACAGGACCTTACGTTGATTATCATCATATTGATATGACGACTATCGATGAACATCCCAATCATATTGGATTAAAAATAACGAGTGGTTATAAGTTTGAAAAGTCAGAAGGTTGGTTTGCTTTAGGACATAATTCAGTATTAAATGATAATGACGAGTGGTATATCATTCACCATACAAGACCAGAAGTTGCTCCAAAATGGCCTTATTTACAAGTTAGAAAAATTGTTTGGACTGAAGATGGTTGGCCACTTGTTTGTCCGTGCCTTTATAGTGGGGAGACCATCCAGCAGATTTCTAAGGAAGCTGTTATTGGCATGTATGAACGAATTGAATTTAATGTTGATGACCCTAATTTAATTACTCCATCAGTTAAAGCATACTTTAAGCAAGATCAGACATGTTTAATTGGAAGCATCATAGGAACTTGGTCATTAGAACGTGAACAGATATTAGTCATTCGATATGGTGAAGAGGAAGAACGTCATCAAGTACTAACGGCTTGGGATTTTGAAAATTGGAAACCAACGCTTATGACAACAGGATTAAATTCAAGAGGTGTTTGTTGTTGGATGAAACAAATTGATTAAAAGGAGAGAGACTATGGAGCTTTCATTAAAATCATTAAGTACACCATGTTCATGTGGGCGAGCACATACGCTTGAAGTCGAGCGAATTTTCATCGAAGCGAACCTATTAAATAAAATTTATGAATTTTTAATTCAAAAACAACTGAATAGTTGTCCAATGATTATTTGTGATTTTAATACTTATCCATTAGGGGTAGAACAATTAAAAGAGCAGTTAAATTTAAATGCACAACAAGTGATTTGTTTGAATCCTGCTCATTTACATGCTGATGAGTATGCATTAAAAGCGATTCGCAAGCAATTAGATATGAAAGTATCTGTTTTAATCGCATTTGGTTCAGGAACGATACATGATTTAACACGTTATACAGCATTTAAGTTAAACATTCCATTCATCTCGGTGCCGACTGCAGCGAGTGTAGATGGATTTGCTTCAACAGTGGCTGCTATGACATTTAAAGGATTTAAAGTAACAATTCCAGCTAAAGCACCTCTTGCTATTTTTGCAGATACAGCGATTATTTCTAAAGCTCCAAGTAAGTTGACCGCAGCTGGTGTAGGGGATTTACTTGCAAAGTTTACAGCATTAGCTGACTGGAAGATTTCTCATTTATTAACGGGTGAATATTTATGCGATAAAATTGTTACGATTACGGAAGAAGCGTTACAGACACTACTAAATGTCATTGATGATCTTGCGTTGCAAAAAGAAGAAGCATTTGAACCATTAATGCATGGCTTAATTTTATCTGGTCTTGGAATGCAGATGATTGGAAATTCTCGTCCCGCTTCAGGCGCTGAACATCATCTGTCTCATTTATGGGAGATGCAAGTTATTAATGATGAAATAGAAGCTTTACATGGCGAAAAAGTAGGGGTAGGTTTAGCTTATGTTTGTGAACTTTATCGTTCATTGCTTGAATTGAAGGAAGCGCCAGCTTTTAAAGAGATCAATTTATATGATGAACAAACGTTATCACCTATTTTTAATCAATTAACAACGGATATTTTAAAAGAGAATGAAGATGACTGTTTAAATCAAGTGAAGGAAGACGTATTTAAATTGCAATTTAATCAGATTAAAGCCTTAATTGAAAAGTTACCGACAGCTACTCAAGTGAGAACGTGGCTTAAACAAGTAGGGGGGAAAACGACTCTGACAGAAATTGGTCTAGAAGAGGGATTAAAAGAGCAGAGTTTCGCAGTCGCACCATATGTTAGAAATCGTTTAACTTTATTAAGGCTGATTAAAGTATTAGATTTGAGTTAAAAGGAGAGAAACAATAATGACAACTGTTACAAAGACAAATGAATTTATCAATCCATTCATTGAGCAACGTGCGGATCCATTTATGATGAAACATACGGATGGTTATTATTACTTTACTGCCTCTGTTCCAGAGTACGATGGAATCGAATTACGTCGTTCTAAAACAATCGATGGACTTCGTCAAGCTGAAGCGAAAAAAGTTTGGTTAAAACATGATGAGGGAGAAATGAGTGCGAATATTTGGGCACCTGAAATTCATTATATAGATGGAAAATGGTATATCTATTTTGCAGCCGGTCGTGTTGATGACATTTTTGCAATTCGTATGTATGCTTTAGAGTGTGATGCTAAAAACCCATTAGAGGGTGAGTGGAAAGAGCTTGGTCGTATTAAAACGAAATGGGATAGTTTTGCATTAGATGCCACAACTTTTGAACATAAAGGTATTCGATACTATGTTTGGGCACAAAAAGATCCAGAGATTGAAGGAAATACGAATTTATACATTGCAAAGCTATTGAATCCTTGGACAGTTTCAGATCATCAAGTGATGATTACAACTCCTGATCGTGATTGGGAGCGTATTGGATTTTTAGTCAATGAAGGACCAGCCGTTCTTAAAAAGAATGGAAAAATATTTATCGCTTATTCTGCATCAGCTACTGACCATAATTATTGTATGGGACTTTTAACAGTAGATGAGAATACTGATTTATTAGATCCAAATTCATGGGTTAAAAGTGATGCCCCAGTCTTCTCGACATGTGAAGAGCACTCACAATATGGACCAGGCCATAATAGTTTCGTTAAATCAGAAGATGATTCAGAAGATTTAATGGTTTATCATGCACGTAATTATAAAGAGATTGAAGGGGATCCATTATATGATCCAAATCGTCATACTCGCATTAAGAAGGTAGAATGGGATGAGTTTGGAAATCCAGTCTTTGGTGTTCCAATGCCTGACACAAAAAAGAAGCTTAAGGTGGGATAAAGATGACGCAATTAATTAGACCAGGATTTTTTGGAGGAATAGTTGCTGCTGATAACCGTCGAGTAGAGTTCGATTATAAAAATGA
This sequence comes from Turicibacter sp., assembly GCA_030531025.1. The sequence goes on along the minus strand of JAUMTV010000061.1, from coordinate 16,882 downwards.
AAGTTTAATTCAATTAAATACACCGATTGATTACTTATTTATAGGAGATTCAATCACTCATTTTTGGGAGTTAAAAGCTTATTTTAACTCCCCTTCTCAGCTGTTGATTAATCGAGGCATCGGTGGAGATACGACTGAGTTTTTAGAAAAACGCTGGAAAGCAGATTGTCTTCAGCTTAAACCAAAAGTAGCGATTGTGATGATTGGAGTTAATGATATGAAGGTGTTAGAGCCGGATGGATGGAATGGAATTGAAGGTAAGAGTGTTCAAGAGGTTAAAGAAAAAATTTTAGATCATTATTTGAAAATTGTTGAAATGTGTAAACAGGTGAATCAACAACTAGTGATATGCTCAATTTTACCGACTAAAATGACGTTTATTCAATCATGGCGTGAACGTAACCAATGTATTCTTGAGGTTAATGAAGCTTTAAAAATTTTATGTCAAACGTATGGGCTCATTTATGTTGATTATCATCAAGCAATGGTCGCTGAGGATGGATGTTCGATAAAAGATGGATTAACTTTTGAAGGGTTACACCCGATTTCTACAGGCTACTCTATCATGTCTTCTGTACTGAAAGAGACTTTAGCTAAACATGGGATGAGCATTTAAAAAGGGGAAGGTAAAGAATGAAGATGAAAAAAGTAATCGGATTAATAGGAGTTGTAGGAGCTGTACTTATTGGATGTTCACAAGAGGTAACTCAAGAGCCACTATCATTCTCAGATTTGGATTAACCAACATTTACCAGTGTCTCTATTCATGATCCATCAGTGATTAAAGTTGACGACACATATTATGTGTTTGGTTCGCACTTAGCTTCCGCAAAGTCAACCGACTTGATGAACCGGACGCAATTAAGCACAAGTGTTAAGGATGCAGGGCAGATCTTTGGTGATATAACGACTCAATTTGAAGAAGCTTTAACATGGGCACAAACAGATACCTTTTGGGCGCCTGATGTGATTCAGTTAGAAGATGGACGTTATTATTTTTATTACAATACATGTAAAGGGGATAGTCCACGTTCAGCTTTAGGACTAGCGGTGTCAGATCAGATTGAAGGTCCATACGAAGATTTAGGAATTTTCTTAAAATCTGGGATGTGGAATCAAATTAGCCCATCAGGAACTATTTATGATGCAACTATTCATCCAAATGTCGTTGATCCATCGGTTTTCTTTGATCAAGAAGGGCGATTATGGATGATGTATGGGTCATATTCAGGTGGAATTTATATTCTAGAAATGGATACAAAGACTGATTTACCGCTTGAGGGCCAAGGATACGGTAAGAAAATTTTAGGTGGAAATCATTTAAGGATTGAAGCACCTTATGTGATGTATTCACCTGAAACAGAATACTATTATTTATTTTTATCATACGGAGGGCTATCAGCAGATGGTGGTTATAATATTTGTGTGGCTCGTTCTAAAACACCAGGTGGTCCGTATGAGGATGCAAATGGAAATGATTTAATTAACTGTAAAGGAAAGGCAGGCTCTTTCTTTGATGATACAACGGCTTCTGCTTATGGTGTTAAGTTAATGGGAAATTTTCAATTTAATCATGTAGAGGGTGAGTCAGGTAAAAAAATTACCTCAGGGTATGTCTCACCAGGACATAACTCTGCTTACTATAATGAAGAAACTGATGAGTATTATATGATTTTTCACACCCGATTTACTTTACGTGGAGAACAGCACGAAGTACGGGTCCACCAAATGTATATGAATGAAGATGGGTGGCCAGTGATTGCATCTCATCGATATACAGCACAAAAGCAGTTAGATTATTCTGAAGCCGATCTCATTGGTGATTATAAATTTATTAATCATGAAAAAGATATTACAGATGAAGTTAAAATTTCATCCATTATCACCTTAACAAATGATCATCAAATCACAGGTGCAGTTGAAGGAACATGGCGTTACGATCAAGAAACTAAGTATCTGACATTAGAGGTTGATAATGCAACCTATAAGGGAGTGGTGAGTCACCAATGGAATGAAGAAACTGGTTGTTATGTCATGACTTTTTCAGCTTTATCACAATATGGAATTTCAGTTTGGGGAAGTAAAGTGGCCTTAGCCGATGAGTCATAAGTTATTGAGGACACCTTTTAATAAAATTCAAAAAGCGTATTATCCGAGATAATACGCTTTTTTTATGACATTTTTAGGTTTAATGATCAGCTCATGCATTTCATAAAAGATAGGAATAGCTAATGATTAATCAGTACATATTTCTTGTGAAATAAAAGTGAGAAAGTTGTCGATGAGTTGAGGCTTTATTTGATTGACGATTCTTGTAAAAAAGACTTATAATGAGAACAAATATTCGCTTTTTAAGGAGGAAGACGTTTGAGGTTTTTACATTTAGGTGATTTGCATTTTGGAAAGGTCGTTAATTCATTTTCAATGATTGAAGATCAACAATATGTATTAGAACAGGTAAAAGAATACATTCAAAAATATCAACCAGATGCTGTTTTATTAGCTGGTGATATTTATGATCGAAGTGTACCACCAGCACGTGCAGTTTCACTATATAGCCGTTTTTTAAAAGAGGTTTTAATTGATTTGAATACACCAATTTTGGCTGTAGCAGGAAATCATGATGGAGCCGATTTAGTGAGTTTTGGTCATGAATTGTTTGAGTCGGCTCATTACTATGTAGCGGGACATTATACAAAAGAAGTGAAAAAGGTTGTTTTACATGATGAGTATGGTCCAGTTAATTTCTACTTAATTCCATTTGCTGATTATGCTGTTGTACGTGAAGCTCATCAAGAAGAAAGTATTAAATCGTTGGATGAAGCGATGAATTTGACACTTGAAAAAATGGAGATCAATAAATCTGAACGAAATGTTTTAATCACTCATGCCTTTGTTGTTGGAAGTGATGAACAGCCACAAGAGTGTGAATCGGAGAAAAAGTTAGTTGTTGGGGGAAAAGAATCTGTTTCAGCCTCTCACTTTGCTGATTTTGATTATGTAGCACTAGGTCATTTACATCGAACTCAAAAAGTTGGAAGTGATAAAATTCGCTATAGCGGATCGTTGTTAAAATATTCATTTTCAGAAGAAAACTATGATAAGTCTGTTACAATGATTGATTTAAACGACTCAGGAGCTATCACATGCGAGCTTTTACCGTTAAAACCAAGACGAGAAATGCGAACAATGACGGGAGAGTTGAATGAGCTATTAAATCAACCGCCGAGTGAAGATTATCTTCGTGTCATTTTAACTGATCGTGGTGAACTCTTAGAACCCATGGCGAAATTAAGAAAAGTTTATCCAAACATTATGATTTTAGAGTTAGATCAAAAATTTAATGATTTTAAAGGAAGTAAGCTAGATAAAGTGGCCCGTGAACAAAGGACACCGGAACAATTATTTAATGATTTTTATTTACATCATAAAGGTGAGACGTTGCACGAAGAAGGAACAAAACTGATTCAGCAAGTTATTCAACAATTGAGAGAGGAGGTCTAGTCATGAAGCCATTATTATTAAAGATAACGGCATTTGGACCGTATGCTAAGCAGACGACATTAAACTTTAAAGAGGACTTAGTCAATCAAGAAATCTTCGTTGTCACAGGTCCAACAGGTGCTGGGAAAACAACGATTTTTGATGCGATTTGTTATGCATTATATGGAGAAACAAGTGGTGGAAGCCGAACGGGGAAAGAGTTACGTAGTGATTTTGCCGCTCAGAGTGATTTAAAGACTGAGGTGGAATTTACATTTAAAGTTAAAGACAAAATTTATAAAATTGTACGTGCCCCTCAACAACTACAAAAGAAAAAACGAGGAGAAGGTTTTAGAGAAGTCCCTGCTTCTGTTGAGCTTTTAGAAGTTGGAAGTGAACGTCCTCCATTGACAAAAGATAGTGAAGTCAAAGAACAGATTCAAGAAATTATAGGCTTAAAGGTCGAACAGTTTCGAAAAATAGTCATGATTCCACAAGGGGATTTTAAAGAGTTTTTATATGCTAATACAACGAATAAAGAAGAGATTTTACGAAAAATCTTTGGAACTGATTTTTATAAAAGTATTCAAGAACAATTAACGGCGAAATCTAATGCGCTAAAACTTGAGGTAGCTGATACTCAAAAAGCAATTTTAGCTGAATTAAAGTTAATTAAAACAGATGAGGACCATGTAATTGATATTGAACAACCATTACCTACTTTATTAGATGTGGCCACATCGGTTCAAAAGAATTGGCGTCAATCGATCGAGACGCTGAGTGAGATGATTAAAATTTTAGATGAGTCTATTCAAGAACATCGTACTAATTATGAAGCGGGAATGCGCTTAAATGAGAAGTTTAGTCAATATGAACAGACGATGCATACATTAAACCAATTAAAAGACTATGAAAGAACCATTAAAGAACGAGAACAGCAAACTCAATCAATAAAAATGGCACAGTCCATCATTCCAATAGAAAATGAAATGCTAAAATATGAGGCATTTAAACGAGAAGCGAATTCAAAAAAACATGACTTAGAACAGTCGTTAAATGAAACAGAACATGAATTGATTCTTGTACAAAAATGTTATGATGCCATTGAATCTTTAAGGGAAAGGTTAGTTAGTTTAAATGAACAAGAAATTGAATTAAATCGTTTTGTAGATGGAGTGACGAAGTTAGAAGATAAGCGACAGCTACTACAAAAATTAGCAGCAGAAGGTAGACTATTAAAAGAGAAAGTTGAAGAAAAAAAGAAAGTATTAGCAGAGTTAAAACAAAACGTTTTAGCTTTAGATAGCATGATGCCACAATTAGTTTCTTCAAAAGAACAATTACAGACATTAAGTTTTGAAAAAGAAAAGCAACAAGAAACGATTGAGCAGCTTCAACATTTAATTTTAGCTGTAACTTCACGAGATCAAACGCAGCAACTCATTGAAAGTTTACAAATAGATTATCGTGATGTGAAAAAGGAGTCTGAAATTAAGCGTCAAGCGTATGAACATCAAGCAGAATTATTTATTAATGCTGCGGCGATTCGATTGGCAAATGAATTACAGGTTGGTCAAGCCTGTCCTGTGTGTGGTTCATGTGAGCATCCTAATCCTCGACGAAGTCAGGAGACTATTTTAACTAAGCAAGAATTAGATGAGTTTAGAGCGAATGTTGAGGCCTTAGAGACAAAAGCACGTCAAATAGAACAACAAATCACAGCTTTACAAATGAAAAAATTACAAGAAGATCAAGGAATTAATCAGTCGCTAAAGATGTTGAAGCACCGATTACCAATGGATGAAGAAAGTGAAGTTTCACGACCTAAATTAGAACAAGTAAATGACCAACAATTAATCACTTTAAATGAATTAAATGACTCAGAACAAGCATTAAAACTAGAAGTAAAACGTTTAATAGAGCAAACTCAACAATTAACGCTTGAAAAAGAGAAGATTAGTCCATTAGAAGATGAAATTTTAAAAGAGGATATACTACTACAAGAACAACGTGAACGATATAAAGCAGAGGAACGTTCAAAACAAGATTTAGAGTCAACGATTCCAACAGCTTATCAATCAATGACTGTTTTAAAGCAGATGATAGATGAGGTCCAAGAAGAGAAAATAAAAATTGAACACAATATCACTCAAAGCGAAGCAGACTATCAGCGTGTGATTAATCAATTAACAGAGTTACGTGCAAAGCTTTTTGAGGTCAATGAACAGTTAGTGCAATATGAGGGACAGTTTGAAACAATTTCTCAGACGTTTAAGGAGCAAATTGAAACTTCATTTACAAACATGGACCATTATGAAGAAGCAAAGCAATGGATTAACCAACTAACACAAATAGAGCAACAAGTTCAAGGCTATTATCAAGAGTTACATACAGCGACTAGAATGCTAGAGTTGTTAAAAGTTGAACTTGAAGGAAAAGAGCGTGTCAATGTCAGTGTAGTCGAAGAGATGTTAGCAGATTTAGAATGTCGAAAAGTTGAGTTAACAAAAGAACAAGCGACATTAGTTGCGAATCTTGAGCAAAATGATTATTTATTACGTTCTATAAAGAAAAAATATGAGACGATTCAACAACGTGAGCAAGAATATCTAGTCGTTGGAGAATTAGAGTCACTCGCAAATGGCCGAAGTGGTGAAAAAATGTCTTTTGAAACTTATGTTTTATCTAGCTATTTTGATGAGGTATTACAAGCAGCGAATACTCGACTTCAGAAAATGTCGTCACGTCGCTACTATTTACTTCGTCGAGAAGAAGTAAAAGGTGGAGGTCGTAAAGGATTAGATTTAGATGTTTACGATAGTCATACGGCAAAAAACCGTCCAGTTAATACATTATCAGGTGGTGAAAGTTTTAAAGCATCACTTGCGCTTGCTTTAGGACTTTCGGATACGGTGCAGCAAAATTCAGGTGGAATTCAATTAGACACGATGTTTATCGATGAAGGGTTTGGAACGTTAGACTCTGAATCGCTAGATCAAGCCATTGATATTTTAATGGAATTACAAGATCATGGACGATTAATTGGAGTTATCTCACATGTGTATGAATTAAAAGAGCGAATTCCTGCTAAATTAGTGGTTGAGATGGATAATATGGGAAGCCATGCCTATTTTAAAAAATAGCTCATGGCTTTGGAGGCCACTGAAATAGACCTCATAAAAAAAGGAAAATCCTGAAACATTGAATGGTTTCAGGATTTTTTCTTTAACAGGATATAATTTTCTTATCAATGACCGCTTTGGAGGACAGACAGGATTAAAGACTTTGACCAATTATCGTTAAAATTATCTCAAGGACATCCGTTATATGATCAAATGGTGCCTAAAAATCATCCCTCACGTCTCATCAATGAACCCATTGACTTTTCTTTTATGACTCCTTGATTAGGGACTCAGTATTCGATTGATGATGGGCGTCCAGCTTATTCACCCGAAGTCATGTTTAAACTGTTATTTCTAAAAATCCTTTATCACTTATCGGATGAACGTGTCATTCAAGAAGCACAAGTCAATATGGCTGATAAATACTTTTTAAATTTATATAAGTCCAGATAAATTTTCTTCATAGAAAATTTTTATCTGGACTATAGTTGGCCTTGAACTTAAAAAGGACTAGAAACTGAGGATGATTCTGAAAATGTAGATTATTTCTCTGTTTTTATATAGAACCCGATGATCAACTCATGCATCCGTCTTCACTGACTAAATTCAGAAAGTTAAGACTGAATCAAGAAGCTATTTTAGAAGAATTGCTTCTTGAAATGGTGAGTCAGGCAATTGAAAAAGGACTAATTAAATCTAAGACATTAATCCTAGATGCCACTCATATCCGAAGTAAGTATACGACTCAAACACCCATTGAAATCTTAAGACAAGTCTCTAAAAATATTCGAAAACAACTGTCTCGTTATGTTCCACAAGTGAAGGAAGATATCCCCAAAAAACTGCACTCAACTGCGTCACTCGAAGAAGAAGTTGCCTATACCAAGGCGTTAATTACTTTTACGAACGATGATCTCCATCAACATGTCAACCTTCAAAAAGCAACGGAGACGGCTTTACAAGTTTTAGAAGATGAGGCCTATCCACGTATTTTTTCACTTCCTGATCCAGAGGCTAAGTTAGGACATAAATCATCAAAAGAATCCTTTACAGGTTATCCATCACATCTTGCGATCACTGACGAACGACTGATGACAGCGATTGAAGTAACGACAGGTGAAGTGAGTGATGGAAAATAGTTAAAACCCTTAGTGGAAAAATCTAAAAAACACAACATTGAAGTGAATGAAGTCCTAGCTGATGCCGCTTATTCCAGTAAAGAGAATTTAGAATAGAATAAAGATGCCGGACAAATGAGAGGTCCTGCTGGACATTTGAGTGTGAGAAAAGCTCGAACAGGAAAGAAAAATCAAAAACAAAATCAAAGTCTGACTCACTATTTCGATCTTGAAAAATGTCAAATCTGTCCGCTAAGAGAAGGGTGTTATCAACCTGGTGCGAAATCAAAAACTTATTCCATCACGATTAAATCAGAGATTCATCAAAAAGCGATCGATGATCAAAAGACAGATGAATTTAAAGAAAAGAAAGAACAACGCTATAAAATTGAAGCGAAGAACGCGGAATTAAAACAGTCCCACGGATTTAAAACCTGTAAATTTGCGGTGCTTTTCAGCATGAAATGTCAAGCGTCTCTCACAGCGTTTGTCGTCAATTCCAAGCGAATAGTGAAGCTCATCGAGACCCATCGAGCAATAATAAAGAAAAGTTGCTTTAAAGCAACACAAATCACGGATCTATTTGTTTATAAGAAAAAAGGAGCCTATTATTTCAAAAATAATAAGCTCCTTTTTCAGTGGCCTCCTCAAATGGGTGCGCTTTTTTGTATCGACGAAATATGTCCGAATGTCATTTATTTAATTTTTAATGAGGCATAAGCTCATATCGTTTTTACGTCAATCAAACTATAATAAGCTTTGAAGACGTTTAGATGAGGGGTGAGAAAAATTGAAGGATATCAAACGGTTGAAGAAAGAAATTATCGTGCTCGGAATTCCTATTTTAATTGAACAAATCTTAACAACGACAATGGGAATGATGAATACGATGCTTTCTTCTAATCTTGAGGGAGATGTTGGAATTCATGTGGTCTCTGCCATCTCCATGATTGACTCATTCAGTTATTTATTTATTTCAGTGTTTACAGCACTTGCCATCGGAGGAACCGTTGTTGTGGCACAATATGTAGGACGAAACGACTATGCTAAGGCAAATGAGGCAACGATGCAAGGCATTATGTCGACGACTTTTATTTCAATTTTTATTATGATTTTACTGCTAGTTTTTAATCGACCCTTAATTAAACTCGTTTATCAACAAGTAGAACCTCAAGTGATGGAGTATGGGATTACATATTTTGGTATTGTCTTATTTAGCTTTCCATTTATGGCGTTAACTTTAATGGCTAATGGAATTTTAAGAGGATCTGGAGATACAAAGACAGCAGCGATTAGTAATGTTGTGGCTAATATTTTTAATATCCTTTTAACCTATCTCTTCTTATATGTTTTTAAATGGGAGATTGCAGGTGCAGCATTAGGTATTTCTTTAGCTCGTGTCATCGGAACACTTTATGTCATGTGGATTTTAATTAAGGGAAAGAAGGCGATTCAATTTGGAAAAATCCAAAATTATCATCCACAATTTATTTTTTTGCGTCAGATTTTTTATGTCGGTGTACCTGCAGGGATTGAATCGATTATTTTTCATTTAGGTAAATTATTGACACAAGTGTTTATCGGGGGAATGGGAGCGATTGCGATGTCTTCTAACTCAATTGCAAATTCTATTATTAATCTGATTAATATTCCTGGGAATTCATTAACGACAGTTGCAACAACAATCGTTGGACAAGAAATTGGTCGTAAAGAAACCATTTTAGCACGAGAAACGCTTCGTTTTATTACCCGCTTCGCAGTTGTTTGTTTAGTTATTTTAGGTGCCTTTTCTATCCCCACAGCCTGGTATTTTGTTGCTCTTTATACCGATAATCCAGATGTTTTAAGTTATGCCACTCGATTGATTCAACTCAATGCATTAGCAACACCAATTTGGGCCTTTTCTTTTGTTTTACCTGGTGGATTAAAAGGAGCTGGAGATGGTAAATATACGATGATGACTGCCATCATTGGAATGTGGGTTTTCCGAGTGGGGCTTGGTTACTTATTTGGTGTTTCACTTGGTTGGGGAGTAGCAGGAATTTTTATTGCGATGTTCGTTGATTGGGCGATTCGAGGAACACTTTATATGATTCGTTTACGTGGAGATAAATGGCTTACTCATCGTTTTATTGATGAAGAAGAAAAGGAATTAAAGACAACAATTGTATAAAAAGTCAAACATTTCAATGTTTGACTTTTTTAAATCAATTTTATGGGTGATTGCATATGATATAATACATGAATTTATTTTAATTCAGATTCGAAGGTGGAAAGAGAGGATGTTATGAGTGATCAACTTCAGTTAATTCTAGATTATATGGAGCTTCTTGAGTTTCAAGAGGGAGGTTGTATTCTTGAAATTAGTAATGGCCAAGAATTAGTCGCGCTCATTCTTAAAAATAAGTTTTCATCTCTTAATTTAAGCGAGGATTTAGCTATTTTGCAAAAGGGTTCACTAAAAACAGAAGCCCTTGGTTATTATAATCAAGTTTTTTTATGTCGTTAACTGATTCTTCATTTCTAGAGAAAGGACAGTATGATGCAATCATCATTCCAACGGCGTTTAATTCATTTGAAAAGCAACAAGGAATGACGTTTTTAATCCAACTTTTAAATCAAACAAAAACTCATCCTTCTCTTGAGGCTTTACCAGTGCTGACAGCTCAAGGCTTGTTATCTATTTTATATGTCCTTCCACATCAAAACTTAACGGGTGGGCTGAAGATGTTATATGAACAAATGATTATTGAAATGAAATAATGGATTGATGATGATATTGATTTATATCCACATTATTTTGATAATTAGTCAAAAGATTCATTTTAATCAGGAATGATTCGATAAATCTGATTAACATAAAAGAAACGGCACTGATTTCAGCGCCGTTTCTTTTATGTTAATCTCTAGCTAAAACAATTAATTCAATTGCATCAACAGTAATCATATTCGTTTGATGTGGTTTTTTTAAAAGCCCTTTTTGGTTCGCTAGAACAAGATAGTCTTGATCGAGTTTGATATTAAATGGTTGATGTGTTGGATTAATAAAGATTTTGATTTCATCATAAGCTCCATACGACTTCACATTTTTGATCGTGTATTCAACAATTGAATGTCGATGGTGTTTAACAAAAACATGATCGTTTATCTCTTTACTTGTATTTAATCGAAAGGCTTTCATTGATTGACGGAGTTGAATGAAGTCTTTAACAAAATCAACAGTCTCTTGATAGTGATCTTTACGATCCCAATCTAATTGATTAATACTATCTGGTGATTTATAACTATTGTGATCGCCGTTTTTTGTTCGATTAAATTCTTGTCCGGCATGTAAGAAAGGAATTCCTTGAGAAACTAAGATAAGAGCGTTAATTAGTTTTTGACGTTTTAACCTTGTTTCTAATGATTCGCATTTATTGGCTAACATGATTTTATCAAATAGAGTTAAATTATCATGACACTCCACATAATTAATACTCATCGTCGGCTCAAGAAATAGGGCGTCCATGCCAATAGTTGTACATGATCCCGCAAGGACATTCATAACTCGATCTAAATCTTCAGTATAGCCTAATCCATAGCCAATATCAGATAGCTCTGTTTCAAAAGGTGAACCCTTGATGCTACGACCAAATCGGTCATTAAAGTGAGCAATCTGTGGCATTTTATTATTATTAAACATCATGGCTTTTTCCTCTTCAGGCATTAGTGAAGGCATATTCCAACCTTCGCCATAAATCATAACGGATGGATCAATAGCTTGACACTCTTTTGCAATTTCGTTCATAGTTTCTGTATCTAAAATTCCCATTAAATCAAAACGGAATCCATCAAATCCGTAATCTTTAATCCACATTTTACATGACTCAATAATAAATCGACGACACATCGGGCGTAACGAATCCACATCATTTCCACAAAATGATCCGTTTGAAATTTCACCATTTTCACCAAGCTTGAAGTAGTAGTTAGGCATGATGTTTTCAAATGCTGATGTTTGACGGTCAAACATATGATTATAAACAACGTCCATAATCACTCTGAATCCTTTTTCATGTAATTTAGCAATCATTTGTTTCATCTCAATTATTCTTGAATAAGGATTATGAACATCTGTAGCATAGCTTCCTTCCGGTATGTTGTACTGAACAGGGTCATAGCCCCAGTTATAAGATTCGAATTGATTTAATTCATCCACTGAACCAAAATCATAGGTCGGAAGAAGTTGAATATGTGTGACTCCTAAATCCATTAGATAGTCTAAGCCAGTTAATGTCCCACGATTTGTTCGTGTTCCTTCTTCTACAACACCCAAAAATTTTCCAACATGCTTAATACCTGAATTTTTATGTACTGAGAAATCACGAACATGCATTTCATAAATAATAGCATCCGTATAAGATTGAAGAGCTGGAACTAAGTGACGATTTGAATTCACTTCTACCATTTGAGGATCAATAATGACCGTTCGTTGATGATTAGGTGTTGAGGCAATTGCGTATGGATCGGTCGCTTGATTCCATGACCCGTTGACTTGAACGAGATAAATATAAGAAGCTAACTCATAATCACCAATAAGAGTTAATGACCAAACACCTTTAGCCCCTTTCATTAAATCATAAGTTTGAACCTGATCATTTTGACGGATTTCAACTTTGATTTGTGAAGCAATAGGTGACCAAACTTTAAAAGTTGTTGATTCTTTTGTATAATTCACTCCTAAATCATGTCCGTCATAATAAAAGGCTTCATCAAATGCCTTTGTTCTAACGACATAACCAAATTGTAATGGCGTCATGAGCTGGCGATCATCTGTCAGTCGATAGCTTTTTCCTAACTCAAGTGGAGGTGTTTGTAAAATATATTTAACATAGTTTTCATCATCAATGATTTTAAGGATGTTTAAGTTAGTGCTATTAGAATTCTCATCTTTTAATCGAAACGTTTGGTTCTTCCCATCATAGTAACTTTTACTTAAATAGACTGTAATTGTTTCAAATGTATCTAAATAAGCTTCAAATGTTTGAAGTTTACGCATAAAAATCCCCCTCTAAAATTATATTGAGTTCATTATATCGGACTCATTTTATTTTTGAAAGGGGTTTTACTAAGTATTATTGTGTAACGCTTTCCATTTTTATGATTCAGTTGCTAATAGGGATGTCAATAGCAAGTAAAAAGTTTTAAGCTGTTAAAAAACGATGTGTAAATAAGATGTCATGAATTGTACCATAATAAAAATGTCTCGTAGAAAGGAGGCATCAAGTAGATTAGTAGTCACGATTTAAACTAGTCACTTATAAAATGAGTTAAATTTTTAGCCAATCTATGATTATTTTTAATGATTTCAATATCGTTACCAAGCTTTATATCAAATATAGATTATCTATATGCATAGCGAAATATATTTCACATTCTAAGAAACAGGCTTAGTTGATTAGTCTTTTTGGTAGAAAGGCTAATTATAGTTGCGATAAAAGTTTTTCAATTATGAAAAACTTATCGCTACTTATATATAAGGGATGGATTAAAGTTCCTATAGAAAAAATGTCATCAAGTTATCAAAAAGTAAGTAGAATCATAAGTTACAGAGAGGACTCAATCATTTTTTACGAGATAACTATAAATTCTGAACTAGCCTAGAGACGAGAGAGTTAGTGATTAGCATTTTTAAAGAATTTTTTTATCATTATGATTCTATCAATCGTTGATTAGCTTAAATAGAAAGGAGTCATTTAAATGACATCATTTTTAGAAAAAATGTTTATCGTTGAGGGTATTTTATTTGGGATTATTGGTCTATTGTTTTTTGTTTTCCCGCTTCAAACGATTATTAGTTTAAGTGCGTTAATTGCTATATTGTTTATTGTGGTAGGTATTTCAACAATTATTCGAAGTCGACAACGTGATGGACGAGTATTTTTTATTTTTAATGGGATCATTAATATCTTATTTGGATTAGTTTTATGGCTTTATCCCATTTCAACGATTGATTTACTAATTGTTGTGTATGGGATATGGGTACTCGTTCGAGGTGCTTACTTAATGTTCATGTCTTTTCGAAATGGTCATTTTGGATGGAATGCCTATACGGTGTACAATGCCATTTTAGTCATCTTTGGGGTCCTTGTGATCTTCCAACCTTTTTCTATTTTAATAACAGCGCCTTACTTTATTGGAGCAGCCTTAATTTTGACTGCAATTAGTGAAATCTACATAGGTGTTAAGTTAAAAGATACCTTTTAATCAGAAGATCCTGCTCAGCAGGTTCTTTTTAATTTTAATAAAATTTTCACTGACGGCCTTTATTATTTTATGTTATGATAAGGATACAATTATAAAGATGGTGAAAATTATGGAGATAGTATTAATACAAAATCGAGCACTTGGCGAACAGAAAAAAATTCATTTTATTCGTCATTTTTTAAATTTGAAAGGAAGTAGCAGTAAATATACAGCGATTTCGTATGAACGAGATATTTTAGATTTTTTTCAAGTGGAGCAAATAGAAGAGATCAAGCTAGAACAGATTATTGCTGTTAATATGTTTGATGTGGAGCATTATTTATTAGATTTAAAAGGAAAGGGATGTGCCTCAGCAACCATTAATCGAAAAGTATCCTCTTTGAGTTCTTTATATAAGTGGTTGTTAAAGTATCAAGATAATCGAACAGGAACGGCGCTTTTACACTTTAATCCGTTTGGTAATCTTCGAGACGAAAAGCCAAAGGTAAATTCGAAAGAAACAGAGTTTTTGACAGCTGAAGAGTGTGTTCAACTGTTAAGTGTTTTTGACACGACTAAATTAGTTGAGTTACGTAATAAAACCATTATGTATTTAGCCTTAACGACAGCTCTTCGTAAATCAGAATTAATTAATATTCGACTGAAAGATGTGACTAAATACGGAGATTATGATGTGATTCACGTCATTCGTAAAGGTCGAAAGAAGGACATGGTAAAAATTCAACCGATCGTTAAGTCATTAATTGAGGAGTATGTGAAGCGAACTGATCGCAATTTTGAAGAACATAAAGATGCTTTTTTATTTATTGGACATTCTCGAAATAAACGTAATAATGAAAAATTAGATCCAAGTTCTTTAAACTATATGATCAAAGGAGCATGTAAACGCGCAGGCATCACCAAACATCTCAAAGTTCACTCAACACGACATACGGCGATTACCCTAGCGATTACAAATGGAGCAAGTATAGAAAAGGTTCGTGACTTTGCAGCGCATCAAAATATTGCGACAACGAACCGGTATATCCATTCGATTGAGAAGTTAAAAGATAATGCGGGTGATCTCATTCAGTTTGACTTGTTAAATGAGACAATAGCTAAATAAATAAAATACCTCTTTAAAAGCAAAATTATTAATTACTACAGTTGTAAGAAGTGTCTATTTGCTAGAAAAGAGGTATTTTTTATTGTTTTAAAAAATATGAACATATAAATGATTGTATTTTAGTTGATAGCATATAAAAATTAGTTCGAAAATTTCTTAACAAGGCATACGATTAAATATACGTCATACGAAGCGGGAGAGGAAGAGATGAATCAAAAGATTATTTACACGATTCTTAATGTAATTTCTTATGTATTTTTAATCGTTACTTCGTTTTTGATTAATGGAGCAACAGCATTTACAGTTCCTTCAGCTGAACCCCTTATTACGCCAACTCCATATACTTTTTTAATTTGGATTATCATCTATGGACTTTGGGGGATTTGGATCATCTGGTTTGGTTTGCGTTCAACTACAGTAGATGAAGCTTATCAAAAGGTTAGTCGATTTTTACCGATTAGTTTAGTCTGTTCAGGTGTTTCTTTATTAGTTGGTCAGCCAATTGCTGCTATTTTTATTATTGGAGCGCTGATTAGTGCAATATTTGTCTATATTTCATGTCAACATGCTCATGGAGAGCGGGTTTCTTTTTTTAAAATCCCTATTTCTGTTTACTTAGGGTGGTTATCAGTTGCCACAATTGTTGAAATTTCTATTTTGTTAAAGGCAAATGGTCTGATAAATTTATTTGGCTTACCTGAAATGTTTTGGGCGATTTTTGTTTTAATGATAGCAGGATTTCTTGCAATTGTGTTTATGGTAAGTCAAAATGATTTAGTTTATCCCCTCGTTTTTATATGGGCTTATATTGGGATTGCGATTAAGAATTTAAGTCATACAACTATTTTTGTGACCTGTTGCTTTGCCATTATTTTAATTGCGTATATGATGGACCGTGTGAAAAGAAACCGAACAAATTAAATATGGTTTTATAATAATGTTAGCCTTTTCTGAATAGGCTGTATTAAAAAGTTGCATTTGAAGGTGAAAAGGATGACAGTAAGTGAAGAATTATTAGAAATAGCGTTAAATAAAATAAAGAAAGACTATCCAACTTATCAATTTATGGTTCATCGTGATGTTGCGTGGACGTTACAAAAAATATTTCATCAACTCATTGAAGAAAAGGGATATCCGCTAGAAGTGTATCAAGATTATCCTTTAGGGAAGGGAAGAAAAGAGCATATTAATCATGAGTTGATCTTTGTTTTACAAGGGACAAGTTATAAAGAGATGTTTAAGCCAACTTCTCAAGTTGAATTAGTGATTCGGGTATTATTTGAACCTTCAAAACATCGTCATGATATTTGTGAGTATCATTTACCGCATATTATCGATTCGGATTTAAGTTCTCATTTATCTGATTTGAAATCATTAGTCGAAACAAATATGGCTAAGGAGGCTATTTTAATAGTTTTCGATGAATATTCTAGACATCAAGCCCTTGTTAATGAAGCAACAGACATGCTTTGTGAATCATGGGGAACGTTTGATGATCCAGGATTAAATGTTTCCATTTTAACTACCTATTATAAAGATTTATCGTTACTAAAATCAGGAGAATAACGAGTTAGAAAGAACATCCAAAATAGATGTTCTTTTTTATAAAAACTTTAAAATCTATCTTCTATATATAAACAGAAATGTATTTTATAATGCTACACCAGTCTTAGTTGGTAAGCCACTTTAATATTAAGGCATCCTATAGTCCAGCTAAAAGTTTTCCGATATGAAAAACTTATCTGGACTTATATATATAAAAACAGAGAAATCATCTACATTTTCAGAATCATACTCAGTTTCTAGTC
>JAUMTV010000343.1 GCA_030531025.1 Turicibacter sp. | reverse complement strand
GAATGTTGATTGGGATAAAGGATTATTAGACTTTGTAACTGGGTTATTAGGTGGTATATTAGGAGGTCTTTTAGGTTCAAGTGATATTTGTGGTTTTAATATTGAAACTGGGCAGCCTGATAAGGCCATTGATGAAGCTAAGCTTAAGCAAGAATATAAAGATTTGAAATATTCATCAGATGCTAACTATATTGTGTTTCGAGATATAGATTTAGAAAATCACTCGTGGACACCATTAATGTTTTCGGGAAATATGATTGGGGCAAAAGCAGAAAATGATGAAAAACTATGGGATGACCAATCCATCATCGCAACAAATAAACCAGTTATTTCCAATATTAATGTTGTTCAAACCGGGGAAATTGATAACCAAAAACAATCTGGAATTGGATTTTTTGGGACAATTGCTAGTCAATCAACCAATCAAATTGGTGTCAGTAACCAGACGGTTTCAGTTAAAAATCTTAAACTTTTAAATGTTTCGGTGAGCAATGAATCGACAAAAATTAAAGATAATACCGGATTAATCAGTGGCTTACTTGATGGGCTTGGGGGGCTTTTAGGCGATTTATTAGGTCCTTTAGGAAGTGTCTTAAATATTTTATTAAATCCATCCTCTAATCCAGATGATACGATTTTTGCAACAGGGGCTTTTGTTGGAAGAGTGAGTGGGGATGTCATTGTTGCAGATTGCGTGGTTGAAAATATAACAACGTTATCAAATGTTAAAGGTATAACTGGTGGTTTTGCGGGTAATGTTGAAGGAATTGTCGAATATGGTAAACTCCAAGAGACGTTAGGAACGACAGTTAAACTCCTAGAAAAAGTATTGAATATCTTGCCATTTTTAGATTTAGGGACGTTAATTGAAGTCTTACTCGATGGAAACATTATTGATGTTGGGCAGTTGATTCCAACCGGTTATAAGAATCCTCAAATGATTAACTGTTCGATCAGTGGTGACACTTTAGAAATAGGGTCAGTGAGCACTAACTTTAATGGTGGCTTTGTTGGGCGTCAAGTCGGGGCCATTATTAAGGATAGTACGGTACAGATTGATA
>JAUMTV010000342.1 GCA_030531025.1 Turicibacter sp. | reverse complement strand
TATCAATCTGTACCGTACTATCCTTAATAATGGCCCCGACTTGACGCCCAACAAAACCACCATTAAAGTTAGTGCTCTCTGACCCTATTTCTAAAGTGCTACCACTAATCGAACAGTTAATAATTTGCGGATTCTTATAACCGGTTGGAATCAATTGCCCAACATTGATAATGTTTCCATCGAGTAAAACTTCAATTAACGTTCCTAAATCTAAAAATGGAATGATGTTAAGTACTTCTTCTAGAATTTTAACCGTCGTTCCTAACGTCTCTTGGAGCTTACCATATTCGACAACGCCTTCAATATTACCCGCAAATCCTCCGGTTATATCTTTAACATTCGATAACGTTGTGATATTTTCAACCACACAATCTTCAACAATGACATCTCCGCTCACTCTTCCAACAAAAGCCCCTGTTGCAAAAATCGTATCATCTGGATTAGAGGATGGATTTAATAAACTATTTAAGACATCTCCCAAAGGACCTAATAAAGCTCCTAAAAGATCCCCAAGACCACCAAGTAAACTATCGATTAACCCGGTATTATCTTTAATATTTATCGATTCATTGCTCACTGAAACATTTAAAAGCTTAAGATTTTTAACGGAAACCGTCTGATTACTAACGCCTATTTGATTCGTTGATTGACTGCTAATAGTCCCAAAGAAACCAATTCCAGCTTGTTTTTGGTTGTCAATCTCACCAGTTTGAACAACATTAATATTAGAAATAACCGGTTGATTCGTTGCAGTGATGGATTGATCATCCCATAACTTTTCATCATTTTCTGCTTTTGCTCCAATCATATTCCCCGAAAACATTAATGGTGTCCATGATTGATTTTCTAAATCTATATCTCTAAAAACAATGTAGTTTGCATCCGATGAATACTTCAAATCTTTATATTCTTGCTTAAGATCATTTTCAGTAATGTCCTTATCAGGCTGTCCAGTTTCAATATTAAAGCCACAAATATCACTTGAACCTAAAAGACTTCCTAATACACCACCTAATAACCCAGTTACAAAGTCTAATAATCCTTTATCCCAATCAACATTC
>JAUMTV010000341.1 GCA_030531025.1 Turicibacter sp. | reverse complement strand
TGGCATAAACTCACCTCGAACATTTGTTTATTATTAGTTTACCATATTCGGGGAGCTCTATTCAACTTATCAACAAAATTGTCTAACACAGCGTTGTTTGTTAGGAAATATTTCACTTAAAAAAGTGAGTGTTTTTATGAACCGTTAAATCCTTATAAATTTAGGATTAGAATGATGAAGCGCTAATCGTTGCCTTGCAACAGTTAGCCGCTTCATGAAATCATCTACTAGGATAAACACTGAGTAAAGAACTAATTTTCCCGCTACTTTAAAATCCTCTTTATTCAACATAGAAACTAACCACCAAGACTACACCCCTAACATACGTCAGTATGTCGGAAACTAGAGGATTGTTGGTTAGTGCAAATCATAGTTTCAGTGCTAAAAATCCAATAAGAAAAGGCTAATGACATGAAAACGTGATTAGCCTATCTATGTTTCAATATATTTCTTTAGAGTGAGTGTAGTTAGATCATTTCTTGTAGCGGGAGGGGCTTCTATGGTACAATTGCTTTAGAGTCAATTTTAGATGATTGAAGAAGACAGATGTTCAACAAAACACACTTCAATCACTGCACATGATACAGTCTAGTTAAGGAGGAAAGTAATGGTTAAAGAATATACGGTCGATCTCATAGCAACAATCTTATTATTGATTTATGGCACGACAAGATTAACTCTTAAATACAAACTTGAAAATAAAAAACTTAACGTCCATCGAATGATTGCCCGTCCCTCTGAGAATGCTAAGTAGGATTATCCCCACTTCTATTCAAATTATAGGGTTAACCAATAAAATATGAAAGATAAACAAAAGACAAAACTCAAATTAGATTTATTTCTTAATTTAGCAATCTGCATTTCTTACTCTATCTGTTTTTATCTAGGGCATTATATCATAGGAATTTCATTATTACTCTTGCTATGCCATAGAACCCCGCTAAAAAGTTAGAAGGGAAATTCATGAATTGGGTAGATTTTTTAACTATATAAAAACAGAGAAATCATCTACATTTTCAGAATCATCCTCAGTTTCTAGTCCTTTTTAAGTTCAAGGCCAA
>JAUMTV010000340.1 GCA_030531025.1 Turicibacter sp. | reverse complement strand
TGGGGGGTGATGATTTCATTTGTAAACCATGTGATGCGAGTGTCATTGTTGCTAAAGTTCAAGCCTTATTACGACGATCGTATTCATTTTCAGGTCAGTTAAATCTCATTCAACATGATGGAATTATTTTGAATTTATCAGATGCGACTTTAGAGTACGAAGGAGAAGTGATTGAATTAACTAAAAATGAATTTAAGATGCTTCAGTTGTTACTTGAGAATGTAGGAAAGATTGTCTCACGTGAAGCGTTAATGATTCGATTATGGGAAAGTGATAGTTTTATAGATGATAATACATTAACTGTTAATATGACACGCTTACGTAAACGACTAGCTGAAATTGGGTTATCAGACTTTGTTAAAACTAAGAAAGGGCTTGGCTATTTGGTGGAGTAGATGAAGGATTATTTATATTTATTTTTACAATACGTTAAAGATCGACTAAAAGTATTTTCAGTTATACTAGGAATTTTATTTATCTTTATTATCATGTTTGTCCTATATTCTATTGCTATGGCACCAATCATAGATGCTTTAGTAATTATTGGGTGGTTTGGATTCATCGGAATACTCATTGATTTTATAAACTATCGAAGACGACATCAAGATCTAGTACTGTTACAACGTCAGCTTCAATACGGGTTATCAAGATTTCCAAGTCCAATGAATTTAATTGAGCAAGATTATCAACAAAGCTTGCAACTTCTTCATGAGCAACGTTTAAAAGTTGCTTCTCAGTTTGATCAAGCAAAGACAGAAATGATGGATTATTATACGCTGTGGGCTCATCAAGTTAAGACGCCAATTGCGGCGATGCGCTTATTATTGCAAGGGGAATCAGGTGAAGATCGTTCAGAGCTTTTAAATCAGTTATTTAAAATTGAGCAATATGTTGAGATGGTGCTTGGCTATTTACGGATTGAAAATACTTCTTCTGATTTAGTGTTAGAACCTTGTCAGTTAGATCATGTGGTAAAGCAAGCGATTCGTAAGTATGCAAGCCAATTTATTCGCTGTAATATTAAGTTAGAGTTATCTGAAGTTTATGATTTCGTTGTATGTG
>JAUMTV010000339.1 GCA_030531025.1 Turicibacter sp. | reverse complement strand
TATATAGATATCATTGTAGAAACTTTTCATCCATTTATACGCCATTAAACTTATCTCAATAGAAACATGATTTCATATCCAATATTCAGATTGTATCTATTTAAGTTATTTATCCATCGTTACGCTAATTATTACAACCTCCATTTTCAAACACTTAATTCTCCTATTCAAGTTTTAATATCAGCTAGTGATCATCATCCCATCCTAAACACCTAGATAAATAACTTATCAACTATTAATAATTTATCCTTTCAAATAAACTCAAAAAGAGGGACCCTTCTGGTCCCTCTCCTTATTTTAAATGTAAAATTAAATCAACTTCTTGTTCTTCTTCACAAGTATAAAAGTGCTTAAATCCATATTTATCATATAAATGCCTCGCAACTTCATTTCCAATTTTATAAGTTGTCATTAATTTTGTTACATTGTCTCTTGTTTTTACCCACTCAATAATCTCTTCTAATGCTTGACTCCCATATCCTCGCCCTTGGTATGTCTCATCAATCATATATTCCCAAAGAAAATAGCTTTGATCATCAGGATTCTCACGTAATAATGCAAAACCAACCATAACTTTTTCCTCATAAATAGCAAATGGATAAGCTAAATCATAATAAACATAAGCTCGTGCTAGTGAGTCAGAATTACTACACACAAGGCTTTGTTGATTTTCGCCTACTTTTAATGCTAAACACTCCTTAAAATTCGTGCTATCAATTGAAACTAAACGAATCATATGAATCCCCCCCTGAATTTATTTTCAAACTTTACAAAAAAAGGCTTAATTTTTTTTATTATCTGTATATAATTAAAGTGTACCTATTTGATTATAATGTTTTAAGAGGAGTGAAAAGTATGGAAAAAAACAATAACTACAATCCATTTCGCTTATTAAGCGATGCACACTTAACAGAAGATATGAGTTGCTGCACAGATACTTACTTATTAGATCGTTCAACAATGAAAGTTGAAGAATGTGAAGTTATCGCTGACGCACAACAAGAAACTCAAGAAGAAGAAAAATAATTGACTTGAACAGGAGACATCCTGTTCTTTTTTTATCTCTATCAATTCGTTAATTATATAA
>JAUMTV010000338.1 GCA_030531025.1 Turicibacter sp. | reverse complement strand
TAGAAACAGATAAGTTTTTCACATTTTCTCGCATAGTCTTTGAATCACCTCGGAAGGGTGTTCATTGATATATTGAATAAATCTCTGGACCGCTTTTTTTATTTCATTTACATTTTTATAAAAGACATTATGAATGACAGATTGTTTTAACCATCTCCATAACCCTTCAATTAAATTTAATTCAGGGCTATACGGTGGTAAAAACACGAGCTGTAATCTATTTTTATGCTCGTCTAAAAAAGGTTGTATGATTTTAGCGTGATGAATTCTCGCGTTATCTAAAATTAATACAACCTTTCCATTTGGATATTCTTTTAGCACATTCTTCAAAAATTCAAGAAAAATATCAGCCGTATAGTGTTCTTCTTCTTGAACATAAACATGCCCGGTCTCGTAGTTTAAGACCCCTATCAACTTGACGCTTTTATTGTTTCCATAGGTCGGAATCACTCGTTGTTTGCCTTTTGGAAACCAATTACTCACTAGCGATTGATAATCTCTAATGGAACTTTCATCTTGAAATAAAAGATGATCAATCTCTCCATCAATCAAAATTTTTTAACTTTTCAAATTCCGTTTTAAAAGCTGCTTGCTTATCCTGACTCGCCCTTGCTAATGAGTAAGTCGGTCGTGAATAGGTAAAACCTAAACGTAGTAACATGTCTCTCATTCCCCCTTTGGTAAAAGAGACATCAAATTCTCTCTTAACCCAAAGACATAGTAGTTTACAATCCCATGTCATAAAGGGTTCAAATCCAGTATCTGTTGGTGTTTGATTCGTCACTGTCTCTATTAGTAGAGCTTCTTGCGTTGGAGAAAGTTTCTTAGGACAGCCTGATTTTGGGCGAGGGATTAGTCCATCAAGCCCGTGCTTTTTATAATTTCTAACATGTGTTCCGATGGTCTGAGCAGTGAAGGGAACCATCTTAGCTATTTCTACATTTTTGTATCCTTGTAAGTGTAAATAGATCACTTGATAACGAGTATAAAGTTGTTTAGATTGCGTTTGACGCATCGCTGTTTCAATTGATTTTAATTCTGTCTGATTCATAGTTGCCCCAATTTCTATCTTAAAATGTCTGTTTAATAC
>JAUMTV010000337.1 GCA_030531025.1 Turicibacter sp. | reverse complement strand
TCCAAACTAGACCTTCAATTGGTTCTGTAGCAGCAAATGTACCCATAACTGGTTTAGCACCATTTTCATAAACACTTAACATTTGAATTTGTAATTCATCTAAATATTGACTAGCTATTTCTACAGCACCTTCTACAGGAACAACTGATTTTCCTAACTCTGCAATTATTCCTACAGCTTCATCACTATACAGATAAGCCATAAACTCTTCTGCTAATTCTATATTAGAAGCTTCTGCTGGAATATACATTTGTTCAAAATAGTTATAAGAGTACATATCTCCGCCTTCTTCATAAGATGGATATGCTGTAAATCCCCATTCAAATCCATCTGCTCTTGGAGCATCTGCCATTTCACCAGGTAACCAATCTCCATTTGGTAAGAATAAAGCTTTATTATCTAAAATTAATTGTTGATTCTTCTTGTAGTTATCTCCATTAGCATTTGCTACGACAGAAGGTTCTGTGTAATCTTTGAGTTTTTCAATTGTTTCTAACACTCTAGTAGCTTCCTCTGAAGTCCAGAATCCTTCTTCATAATTCAACGCTTTATTAAATCCTTCAAGTCCAGCTGATGCTGCTAACATAGGTGGCATAACAGAATCAAAATATCCTGCTGTTGGATAAGCAAATAAAGATATTCCATCAGCTTTTGCTTTATCACCTAAGGCAAAGAATTCATCCCAAGTTTTTGGAACATCATACCCCTTCTCTTCAAATAATCCTTTATTATAGAATAATCCTGTAGGACTATAGAATAATGGTGCTAAATATGTTTTACCATCTCCATATGGAGCTGTAGATGAAGTATCTAAGAATCCATCTAATATTTTATCTTTTACCTTTACACTTTCACCAGGAACAGTCATATTCATAACATCGGTTAAATCATGTAGAGCTTGTTCATTTATAAAAGTTTCTGTTAAACCTTCAGGTCTACCAGTAGCTAAATATATTAAATCTGGAATGTTCCCACCTTGAATCTGTGGTCTAATTATTTCTTCTAAATTAGAAGCCGTAGTTAATTCAACTTTTACGCCTTCATGATCTTCTTCAAAATTCTCAACCAACTTTTCCCAATGGGCTACTCCAC
>JAUMTV010000060.1 GCA_030531025.1 Turicibacter sp. | reverse complement strand
GACTATAGTCTGTCTTAGTATTAAAGCAATCGATTAACTAAGACTGATATAGAATGATGAAATACATTTCTGTTTCTATATAGATATAACAACTCAAGAAAAGTATAAAACAAAAACCATTACCTAAAATTAGATTAAATCTAACTTAAAGTAATGGTTGTTTAATATTATTTGAAGATTTTATTTTTAAAATCAATCATCCAATTAAGTCATTTGTCCAATTTTAGGAAGCTTAATAATGATACTTGTTCCTTCACCGACTTCACTATAAACTTCTATTCCATATTCCTCACCATACAGTAATTGAATTCGTTCATGAACATTATTAATACCAATTCCACTAAAATGATATTTCTTTTCATTAATGGTTGTTTCTGAATTAGCCATACCAACACCATTATCAATAACCTCTATCATTAATAGCTCCTCATCACTATTTATAAAAACAGTAATATTACCCACATCAGTTCCAACAAATCCATGGAAAAAGGCATTCTCAATAAATGGTTGAATAATTAACTTAGGCATCATTAAATCATAACAATCTCGTGCTATTTGATAATCAACTTTAATACCATTGCCATATCGAACTTGATTAATATAAATAAAGTATCCTAAATTTTCAATTTCATCTCGTACTGTTGTCATACTATCTGTTTTTCCAATGACATTTTGTAAAATAGATATTAAAGAATGTATTGTTTCATCCACCTCATCTAAACGTTGTTGTTTTGCTAAATACTTAATTGAAGTCAACGTATTATATAGAAAATGAGGATTAATCTGCATTTGTAAAGCGTTAAGTTCCGCTTTTCTTCTTTCTTCTTGTTCTGAGACTAAGTTTTTGACATGCTCCTTAATATCATTAAGCATCGTATTGTATGCTTGTGTAATTAAGATAAGCTCATTACTTCCTTGTGGCTCTATCATTTGTCCTCTAAAATCATGAGTAACAGTAAAAAGCATTCTCTCAGATAAATATCTTAGAGGCTTTGTAATATTTCTTGTTGCAATAAAAACAACAAAACCTACTATTAGTAACGTAACTAAAATAATAAAAATAATTTTATCTGCAATTGAATGTAACGAAGAAAAAACGATAAGTGGATTAATTTCTTCCACTAGGTAGGCATCATAAAATGGTAGATATAAAGCTAAAATCGTTTCTTTATCATTTTTAATGACTTTAACTGTATCTGTATCTGAAAGTTCTTCTGAATGGTCCTTAATTAAATTGATGAGCTCTTCATTAGCTGTAAATAATCGCTCTTTATCGCTACTAGATAAGATATCACCTGTATTACTAATCACAGAAATTGTCATTCCAGATGTTATATAATCTTCATAAATTGATGCAATGTACTTTTCATCTAACACTAATACTACATATCCATAAAAGTTTTTTTGAGCATCTATCAAGGATTTTGTCACAAAAATATTATTTTCAAAAGGAGAAGCACCTTTAAAAAGCTCCTTATCTATGTGGTAATTAGTTCCAGTTATTAGATGTCCATCCACCATGAGAAATCGATTAATAAAATCAGTCGGTGCACTTCCCCACTTTAAAGTATTACTGGAATAGTAGCGACTCTCATTCCCTTCAGCACCAGCAATCATAAAATAGGAATCCTGAGGTGTTAGATATTCTCGATAAGTATCCATATATCGTCCAATCTCTAGAACTAGATTTAATTGTTCACTACTTGATGGATTATCAGCAGTAATATAAGCTTTAAATTCTTTACTATTAGAAATTTTACTTATCGCAACTGCAATTTCAGTATTATACTCTAACAGACTATTTTTGACTTGTATTAGATTACGATTAGCTATTTCAACAACTTCTTTTAATAAAACATTTTCTGAAATCTTAATACAACTAATACTAATAATTAACGATAGAACCAAAAAACTTGGTAATGTGATACTAAGAATACGTATAAAGATAGTATTATATCTTTTCATTTATTTACCTTGTTTTCGCCGATATGATGTCGGAGTCATCTTTGTATATTTTTTAAATACTTTAGAGAAATAGTTGTGATCTGTAAATCCCACCTGTTTACTTACTTCTGCAATATTAAGATCACTATCAGTTAAGAGTTGCTTAGCTTTTTGTATTCTAACGTTATTAATATACGATGTTAAATTTTCATTCGTTTGATTTTTAAAATATGAAGATAAGTAATAATAATTTAAATGTAATTCTTCTGAAATCTCCATTAAACTTAAATCCTCATTATAGTGTTTGTGAACATAATCAATGATTTTATCTAAAATAATTGAATTTTTCTTTTCTGACTGGACATCAACTAAATTTTCAATCTGATCTAAAAATGATTGAATGAGGCTTTTAATTTCATTATAATCTATACTCTTATCAATCGACTTAAATAACTTCATTTTATTTTGATTAAGTATTCCAACGTCAAACCCTAACTTTCTCATTGTATTAATCATATTATAAATATTACTTTGAATAAATCGTTTAAAACTATATTCATCATATGATCTTTTAAAACGAACCTTATTCAAATAATCAAACAAATATATTTTAACCTTTTCAATCTCAAAGCTATTTAAATAGGTTAAAAGAAGTGCTGCATCAAATTCTTCTACGGATTCACTATGAATACCATTTGCTTTTACAAATGCTTCATGGCTGTAATAAAAGAGATATCCCATCAGATTATTCACACTATCATAATAATCCTTAATTGTTTTGATATCAGAAAATGACTCACTAACAATAAATTTAATCTCTTTAAATAACTCATTATGAGTATCTTGAATTTGACTTAGATAGGAAAATAATTCATCTTCTTTATCTAAAGGATAATTAATAAGGACGATATATTCGTTATTTTTAATTAAATCAATAATAGAGTATGTTTTCAAAACAGAAAAAACTTCTTCTGTTATTTTTTTTAATTCCTCCCTACCTACATACCTCAAGTATTGTAATGAAGCTTTCATTAATCGAAAGTTTGATTGCTTCATCCCCTCTTCTAGCTCATTAAAAACTTTCTCTTGATCATCTAACGATGTAAATAAAACCTGTTCTAATAATATTTTATTTTTTTGAGATTCATTTAATCTAGTTTGAGGTGAACTAAATTTTTTCACAATATTATTTAACGAATTTAATAAATCTTCACTTCTAAGCTTCGGTTTCAATAAATAATCCACAGCACCATATTTAAAAGCTTCCCTTACATAATCAAACTCACTAAAACTACTTAAAATTAAAACTTTAATATTTGGATACTTTTCATTCACAGCTTTAGCAAAATCAATGCCATTCATTATTGGCATCACAATATCAATAATAACAATGTGAGGATCTAGTACTGGAATAAGCTCTAAAGCTTCTTTTCCATTGCTTGCCTCTCCTACTACAACAAAACCATACTCTTCCCAATTACATAGATATTTCACCCCATTGCGCAAAATAATCTCATCATCTACAATTAACAATCTATATAATTCATTCACTTTAAAACATCTCCTCATCATATAAGATGAAACCGCTAATATTTATTAAAACCTAAAATTTTTACTACATTAATCATCTTATCAGAAATCGCTTCCAAAGAAAATACAGTTAATAACCAATTTTTTACTATAATAGGAATTACGATTTTGCTAAGATACAGATATGAATCTTAAATACATAGGGGGATTACTTAATGATTAAAAAGAAATTATTTACATCTTTAACAGCAGCTTTTTCTATCGCATTATTATCAACAACTGTTGGGTGCAGCAATGATAGCTCAGGGGAATCTTCAGAATCCAATGAAAATAAAGTAGTTGTTTGGTGCTGGGATCAGGCTTTTAATGGTAAGGCATTAAAATTTGCTGAAGAAATTTATCAAGCGAATAACCCAGATTTTGAACTTGAAATTATTGATTTATCTAAAACAGATTTAGAGCAAAAACTAACAACTAATCTTGCTTCAGGAGTAACTGACTCATTACCAGATATTATTCTTGTTAATGATGTTAATGCTCAAAAATACGTTGAATCTTATCCTGATACATTTGCAGATTTAACAAATGCGGTTGATTATTCAAATTTTGTTCCTTATAAAGTACAGGGAGTAACTGTTGATAGTAAAATCTATGGAATTCCTTTTGATGTCGGAGTAACTGGTTTATTTTATCGTACTGACTATCTAGAAGAAGCAGGATTTACTGCTGAAGATTTAGAAAATATTACTTGGGACGAATTTATTGAAATTGGAAAAGTTGTCTATGAAAAGACAGGAAAATATTTATCAACTATTAATCCAAATGATGAAACAATTACATCTATTATGCTTCAATCAGCTGGATCTTGGTACATTTCATCTGATAATAAAGGAAACTTTACTAATAATGAAGTCATGACAGAAACAATGCGCATTTATAATGCTTTAGCTACATCTGGAGTAACGAAACCTGTTACGGGATGGAGTGAATTTGTAAGTAGCTTTAACAATGGTGATGTTGCAGCTGTTATTTCTGGGGTTTGGCAAATTGCAACTATTATGGATGGAACTGATCAAAGCGGAAAATGGGCTGTGGCTCCAACGCCACGTCTAAATATTTCAAATGGTGTCAATGCATCAAATGAAGGTGGATCTAGTTGGTTTGTATTAGATGGGGCTGAAAATAAAGAATTAGCTATTGATTTTCTAGCTTCCACACTTGGTAGCAGTACAGAACTTTATGAAAAATTCCTTGATGAATGTGGTGGTATTGGATCTTATTTACCTGCTTTTGAAAGTGAAATTTTTGCTCAAGAAGTTGAGTTCTTTGGTGGACAACAAGTTTATAAATTATTTGCTGATTGGTTAACAGAAGTACCTAGTATCTCATTTGGAACTTATACACAAGAAGCTAAAGATGCTTTAAAAAATGAATTACCAAATATCATTAATAATGGTGACATTGAAAAATCCTTAGAAAATGCTCAATCATTATATACACAACAAGTTCAATAGTTCCAAATAACCTTATGGCGGTTCATAGCAAAAAATGTTGCTTATAACCGCCTATATTTTAATCAATTAGAAAGGTGATGTGTATGCAAAATATCAAATCTAAGCCTTTAAATATCGAAAAGAAACGCACTAAACATCTTAAACTAAGAAAAAATTTAATGGGTTGGTGGTTTATCCTTATCCCAACATTATTAATCTTCACGTTTTCTTTTTATCCAATGATTCAGTCCTTTATTCTCTCTTTCCAATCTGGAAAAGGAATGGTAAGTGAGTTCTGCGGAATTAATAACTATATCCGACTTTTCTCTGATCCTATGTTTCTTCAGGCAGTAAGTAATACGTTTCTTTACTTAATTATCCAAGTTCCAATTATGTTGATTCTTGGCCTTGTCATTGCTAATCTCTTAAACTCTCCAAAATTAAAAATGCGAGGCTTTTATCGAACTGCTATTTTCCTTCCTTGTGTTACTTCTTTAGTTGCCTACTCTATTTTATTTAAAAGTATCTTTGCTTTAGACGGTGTTGTAAATAACTTTTTAATGGCACTTCATATTATTCAAGAACCGATTTCATGGTTGCTTGATCCATTATGGGCAAAAATCGTGATTATTATTGCTATCACATGGCGTTGGACAGGATATAATATGATTTTTTACCTTGCTGGTATGCAAAATATTGACTCTAGTGTCTATGAAGCAGCTGAAATTGATGGGGCAACTAAATTTCAACAATTCACAAAAATTACAATTCCACTATTAAAACCGATTATTTTATTAACAACAATAATGTCTACAAACGGAACATTACAGTTATTCGATGAAGCTATGAATATTACAAGTGGAGGTCCTGGGAATGCAACAATGACCATCTCACAATATATTTATAACCTCTCTTTCGTCTATACGCCTAACTTCGGTTATGCAGCAACTGTTTCTTATGCAATTGTTTTCATGGTAGCCATATTAGCTATCATTCAATTTAAAGTGGCAGGTGATAAAAATGACTAAATTTAGAACAATCTTTACCCATGTCTTTTTATGTATTGCATCATTTCTTTCTATTTTTCCATTCTTTTGGATGATTGTCGGAATGACTAATACTTCAACTGATATTATTAAAGGAAAATTAACTTTTGGTAGTGAACTTCTAGCAAACATTTCAAATTTTATTAATTCTGTTAATTTAGGAAGTATTTTATGGACATCTACTAAAATTGCTATTCTTGGGACGCTCTTTACTTTACTTTTATGTTCTATGGCAGGTTATGGATTTGAAATCTATAAATCTAAAATAAAATCTCGTTTAATGAGTTTACTTATGCTTTCTATGATGATGCCATTTGCTGCAATTATGGTTCCATTGTTTAAAATGTTTAGTAATTTAAAGCTTATGAATACTGCTACAGCTGTTATCCTTCCATCTTTAGCAACAGCCTTTATGATTTTTTTCTTCTTACAAAATACAAAATCATTTCCAAAAGATCTTTTACAATCTGCTCGTGTTGATGGATTAAATGAATTCCAAGCCTTTTTCTATATTTTTATGCCGAGTATGAAATCAACTTATGCTGCTGCAGCCATTATCACCTTTATGAGTTATTGGAATAGTTATTTATGGCCATTAATCGTACTACAGAGCGAAAATAACAAAACAATGCCACTTATCATTTCTTCTCTTGCTTCTGCCTATAGTCCAGACTATGGAATGATTATGGTTGCTATTGTTATTACGACTATTCCAACTGTATTAATTTTCTTTTTAATGCAAAAACACTTCGTAGAAGGCATGGTTGGATCAGTAAAATAATATTGAAAAATTTACTAAATAAAGACTTTAATTAATCACTTTCATCTGTTAAGATGAAAGTGTATTTTTCACTTGAGGGGGATTTAAAAATGGAATTTAACAAATTAAGAGTTGCAAATCTTTTACATGGTGCCGATTATAATCCTGAACAATGGTTAGATCGCCCAGATATTTTAGCTAAAGATATTGAGTTAATGAAAGAAGCACATTGTAATGTGGTCAGTATGGGGATGTTCTCTTGGTCA
This sequence comes from Turicibacter sp., assembly GCA_030531025.1. The sequence continues at coordinate 14,001 of JAUMTV010000060.1, read as the reverse complement.
ATGCTTGAACCAGAAGAAGGTGTCTATCAATTTGAATGGTTAGACTCTGTTATCAATAATCTTTATGATAATGGGATTTATACGATTCTTTCAACACCAAGTGGAGCTCGTCCACATTGGTTAGCCCAAAAATATCCTGAAGTGTTACGTGTTGAGAAAAATCGTGTCCGTAACTTATTTGGTCTTCGTCATAACCACTGTTATACGTCACCTGCTTATCGAGAAAAGGTAGCACAAATTAATGGTGAATTAGCTAAACGTTTTGCTCATCACCCAGGAGTGATCTTATGGCATCTTTCAAATGAATATGGTGGTGAATGTCACTGTCCACTTTGTCAAGTAGCCTTCCGTAACTGGTTAAAAGAAAAATATCAAACACTTGATGCATTAAATGATGCCTGGTGGACGACTTTTTGGAGTCATCGTTATACGTCTTGGGATCAAATTGAAAGTCCTGCTCCACATGGAGAAATGATGTTACATGGATTAAACTTAGACTGGTATCGATTTGTCAGCCATCAAACCCTTGATTTCGTTAAATGGGAAAAAGATAGTGTTAAATCGTATAACCAAGAACTACCCGTCACAATTAACATGATGTATTACTTCTATGGAATTAACTACTTTGACACAAAAGATTTAATTGATATCGCCTCTTGGGACTCTTATCCTGTCTGGCATAAAGCAGGAACCACTGATTTAGAAATTGGTTGTGATACAGCAATGATGCACGACATCATGCGCTCGATTAAAAATGAACCTTTCTTATTAATGGAAAGTACTCCAAGTATGACAAACTGGCAAAATGTTGCCAAATTAAAAAAACCAGGTATGCATATGCTTTCTTCCATGCAAGCAGTTGCTCACGGTTCAAACTCTGTTCAATACTTCCAATGGCGTAAAAGTCGCGGGGCATCTGAAAAATTCCATGGTGCCGTTGTTGACCATTATGGAAAATCTGATACACGAGTTTTCCGTGAAGTATCTGAACTTGGAAAACGTCTAGAAGAACTGACACCATTAACACAAACATGTAATCAAGCTCAAGTTGCGATTCTTTTTGATTGGGATAATCGTTGGGCTATTGATGATATGCAAGGTCCTCGTAATATTGGCATGCATTATAAAGAAACCGTTCAGCAACATTATAAAGCCTTTTGGAAACTTGGAGTTCCAACCGACTTTGTTGATATGAGTCGTGACATTTCTAACTACAAAGTCGTCATCGCACCAATGATGTACTTACTTCGCAATGGATTTGAACAAAAGCTTAAAGATTTCGTTGAAGCAGGAGGAACATTAGTAACGACTTATTGGTCAGGAATCGTTAATGAAACCGATCTTTGTTACTTAGAAGGAACACCTCACGGTTTAATGGACGTTTTAGGGCTTCGCAGTGAAGAAATTGATGGATTATTTGATGGTGAAACAAATAGCGCTTCAGCTACAACCTCTTCATGGTTAACAAAAGAAGAAACTTATACATGCTCAGAATTATGTGATTTAATCATCCCAAGTACAGCAAAAACACTCATGACTTATAACGAAGATTTCTACGCGAATCAACCTGCCTTAACCGTTAATTCATTTGGACAAGGCCAAGCTTACTATATTGCTACTAAATTTGAAGATAACTTCTATGATGAATTTTATGCACAGCTTTTAAAAGAAACAAATATTCATCGTCCACTTAATCTCACGCTTCCAGAAGGAGTCATCGTTACTGACCGTGACGGCTATTTATTTATACAAAACTTTAACTGTCATGCGGTCATAATCCCAGCCCTTCCAACGACTTACCACGTTATTGATGGTGAAAAAGACATTCACCAGGAATTTTCACTTGAACCATTTGAAGTCATTGTTATTCACAATTAATTGTTATCTTCTTCTCTAGGTAGAGATAATTCTTCTTATTCCTACAAAATATCATTTAAGTGTTGTAAAATAGTGCTATGAATTATAAACTTATCTTATAAATACGTTAAGATGTCTTAATATTAAAGGCCTAAAAGCATATATATAAGTAGCCTTTCTACAAAAAAGACTAATCAACTCAGCCTGTTTCTTAAAATGTGAAATATATTTCGCTAGTTATATAGATTGAAATAAAACATGTTCAGTTCTATTTAAAAATATAATGACAGTGATAATGTGGGGATTTCTAATATGAAGAAGATAAATAATTTGGATTTGGTAACAACCTCAATCAATGACAGCAACATCAGTCAACGATTTTCAAGTGAGCTATTGCCGTACTTTGAACTCTTTTCATTTGAAAAAGGAGATTTTATAATTCGACAAGGATTTTGTTCTGATTACTTATACTTTATTATTTAAGGTAAAGCAAGAGTGTACTCCTACACATCTTCTGGTAATATTACGCTCCTCTCTTTTTGTGATGGATATGAAACACTGGGAGATTCTGCTTCGCTATGTGGAAAAGAAGCTATTGCTAATGTTGAATCAATCTCTGATGGAAAGTGCATCGGTATTTCTCTTGAAAAATATCGAACGATGCTTCTTCAAGATCCTATTTTTCTATGTACAACTTGTGAAAATTTAGCTAATAAATTAAATGAAGCTAATACTATTGTTGCTAACGTATTTTTAGGGTAAGCGGGTAATATAAACCTGTCTATTTTGACCTCCAACTTTGGGCTAAAATGAAGCTATCAAAGAAAAGGAGGTCAATTTTTTTATGAAAGAAAAGCCAATCATTGTTCCCGTTCAGCTAGATCAATCGAATTTGGTTGAAGCACATCGTACTAAAACTCAAAGCTCTATCCCTTCCTGTCAGTTTAAAATGAATGGATCTGAAGCCACTTTTTATAATGGAGTTGATAAACATATCTTACATGCCGTTTTAGCGGAGATGTCTAAACATGCTCGTTAATTTCTCGAATGTTCAAAACATATTTATGGTTTGCGGTCACACAGATATGCGCTGTGGCATTGATGGACTAGCAAGTATCATTACAGACAAGTATAATCTTAATTTATTTAACGATGCCCTTTCCCTATTTTGTGGACGAAAAAATTACTTGTTTTCAACAAGCCTAGCAGGAGCCAAAGCCAATGCGATCATCTATAGTGTCATTCCCTAGCAGTGGAGGATTAGCTTATCTTCGATAATCGCCAGGTGACCCATCGAAACAGCGAAAGAACATGGCTTAAATGTTTATAAGTATTTCACTTATTTATTTGAACACCTACCAAATGTTGAGTTTTTAATGAAACCCGAACTCTTGGAGGACTTTTTACCATGGGCAAAAAAGGTTCAAGAACATTGTAAAGGAATCTAATAAAAAAGAGACACCATCTGTACTTAAAGTATACAGGTGAGGTCTCCTTTTTTCTATACGTGTTATTATTACCCGCTTACAAAGAACCTCCTAGATTAAGAGGGCCTTTTAATTAGATTAATTCAATATGATTCATATCAAGTTTGTATTTTACATCTTTACGTTCAACTATAACATTAATTTTTTCTTTTAATGTTTCATCTTCTATTAGTTTTGTAATTAATTCTTTTGTTGGATTAATCGCAAATGGTGTTCCAACAGCATGAAACATTGTTAAATCTCCAGTTGTATCACCATAAGCATAACTTTGACTTAAATCAATATCGTACTTCGCTTGAAGCTCATCAATGGCTTTTTGTTTACTAACAGCATCCCACATCGGAATAACATTTCCGTTATAACACCCTGAATCATCTGTTTCATAAATTGTTCCTCTAAAATCATCCATTTTATACTTCATAGCCATTTTACTCACAAGTTCAATTGGAGATCCTGATATTGCAATAACAATATGTCCTTGTTCTTTATGCCATTTCATTCTTTCACGTGTAAAAGTATAAATACGATCACCTTTTTGATTAATAACTTTTTGTGCTACATGATCAATATGTTCTTTACTAACACCAAGAATCGCCTGCTTATAAACATCAACCATCTTCAATAAATATTCATCATAATCGCCTTCTCGACGATCCCATTTTAAATAAACTGGCTTCACTTCATTATGCCAGACATCTTCTTCAATTAATTCATATTTAATAATTTTTTTAAACACTTCCGTAATAAGTCCTTCACGATAAATTGTTCCATCAATATCAAAAAATGCTGCAATCTTCGCCATGTTATCCCTCCATTTATTATCCATTTTTCTTTATCTATTAGCTTATCAATAACCCATTAAATGCTTAACCTTATTGTTAACAAATGGTGTTCCGATTATTATAACAAACTAATATAAAAAATCAATAGATTTATCTTTTGAAATAACTACTTGTTATATCATACGTCAGATTTTCAAAATATAAACAAAAATCATTTAACACCAATTTAATTTTTTAAAATTTTAATTGCTTAGTAATCTCCTTATTCCTTATCACTTCACTACCTTACCAATAAATGATTACAATCCGTTCCACTCTAGTTTCCCTATACAATACAACTCTTCATTTTATTTCTTAACACCTATCCGACACAAATTCCTAATAACCAGCATAAAATATCCTAATGTTATCATTTTAAATTCATTAAAGGAGGAATCTAATGATAATGTATTATAAAAACCGTTTTAAAGATAAAGTGATGATTATTACAGGAGCTGCCAGTGGAATTGGCCGTGAAACAGCAATACGAGCAGCTTTAGAGGGTGCTAAAGTAGTAATTGTTGATAAAGACAAAATAAAAGGTGAAGAAACATTAGCAGCTATCAAAAGTAAAGGTAAAGAAGCGATTTTTTTAAATCTAGATATTTCTATAGAGGAAAATGCCAAACAAATGGTAGATGAAACGATTAAAGCATATGGACAATTAGATATTGCTATTAATGATGCTGGAGTAATGGGAAAACCAGTTCCTCTACATGAACTTAGTAAAGATGAGTTAGATTTCGTTATGAACAATAACTTTTACTCGGTCGCCTTTTGTTGCAAGTACGAACTAAGTCAATTTATATTCGCTAATAAGGGGGGAGTAATCATTAATGTAGGCTCTGTCGGTGGTTTAACAGGTCTTCCTGGAACACCTGCCTATGTCGCTTCAAAGTTTGCCGTTAATGGACTGACAAAAAATCTAGCCCTAGATTATGCAAAATATAGAATTCGTATTAATTCTATCAACCCCTCTTCTACAGTTACTCCGATGATATATGAGGCACAAGAGTATGTTAACGCACAAAAATCAAAAACAACTCATGAGAACCTTTCATCTAACCAATTATTTTCAAGTGACGATCAAAAAACTAAAAGTCTTTTAGAACAAGTAGAAGGACATCCAGCAACTCCTAGCCAACAAGCCGCAGCTATTTTATTCTTAGCATCAAATGATGCTAGTGTGATAACTGGTGCGACTATTCCAACAGATGGCGGTTGGACTGCTTTTTAATTAGGTTATAAAAATATATAAGTCCAGATAAATTTTCTTCATAGAAAATTTAAGCCCTATTAGCGGTAGATACATTTTCTTCGAAAATGGTAGGTGACCCATTCCCTAGCAAAGGAGGAGTAGATTTCTTTCAGAAATCGCTAGGTGACCCCTGGACGATAGTTGGCCTTGAACTTAAAAAGGACTAGAAACTGAGTATGATTCTGAAAATGTAGATGATTTCTCTGTTTTTATATAGAACCTATTCAATGCCTTATTGGTAACCAAAATAGGTTCTATTTTTTTTATTTAATACGACCTAGCGATACTTCAACATCCATTTTGTAGCATAATCAACTGCTGGTTTCATTTCAAATAATTTGCAATCGGCTTGTCCGACTTTTCCTTTAATTACTCGATGAGACTGTCTTTCATATTGGAGTCCAATCTCTTCTAAATCATCACAATTATAATCGATATCCTCAAACTCTACCCATTGGCGCTCTCCATCAACTTTCATTGCAGCTGACATTTTAACGAAATTCATCTTATTAGTTAAACATTCAGCAAGATGAAAAGAGGTACAGTTACTATAACTCACCCAAAGTAATAGAACTTTAGCTTCCATCTGATATAAAGTTTCTAACGGTATATTCAGTCCAAATTGTGGCGTTAAAAGGTGTTTTTTTACAATACTTTCTGCATCCTTACCATTGGTACAAAAAGAGACCTGTGGATGGTCGGAACGATGAGTATTTAGAAACTTATGGAAAATTTTAGCGATTCGCCCCATCCCTCGTATTGGCGTTATCTCTTTATCAAAAGCTGGCATCGAATCATATAGGGTATCTAGCCATTCTTTTTTAATAGGTGGGTTTTCCCACACTGATGGATCGCTATTATCTCCTGTATGCGCAGGCATAACAATTGTTCCTTCTTCTCCTACTACTTCTAATAATGCTTGAATGATACTCACTTCTGCTCCACAAACCCAACCTATTTTTGAAAGCGATGAGTGAACCAATAATATATCTCCTTTTTTAATTCCTAGATTTCTGAAATCGTTAATTAAAGATTTTAACGTATTTATATAAGTCCAGATAAGTTTTTTACGATGTAAAAAACTTATCTGGACTTATATATCATAAAAAGACTGTATCTCTTTTGATACAGCCTTCTAAGTTATTTATTGAGTCTTATTAATACAAATTTTCACTTTTTCAATTCGTTTATCTTTCACACCTTCAACTTTAAATAAGACATCTTCAAGTTCGACCATGCATTCTTCTGTTTCACTTGGAATATAATCAATTTGATTAATTAAGAATCCACCTAATGTATCATAGTCATCTGTTTCTTCATCAAGTTTCAAGTGTAGTCTATCATTAAGTTCTTTAATCGTAATTAATCCATTTACAATATAAGTTGTATTATCTACTTTTCGAATCACAGGATCATCTTCATCGTATTCGTCATTAATATCCCCCATGACTTCCTCAATGAGATCTTCAATAGTAACAATTCCTGAAAATCCACCATACTCATCAATTAAAACAGCCAAATGCTTTTTAGACTTTTGTAGCTCTTTAAATAATTGATCAATATTTTTACATTCAGGTACAAAGGAAGGGTCGTGAAGCAGTTTTCTAATTTCAACCTTTTCAAATCCTACTTTGTAAGCTTCATTTAGAAAATCTTTAAGATATAAAATCCCTATGATGTTATCAATATCACCTTCATAAACAGGAATACGAGAATAATTCTCTTCTAATAATTCATCAATCGATAACTGTTGCTCGATATTAATCATGTAGACTTCAGTTCGTGGTGTCATAACTTCTTTAGCTAACTTATCATCGAAGTCAAAGATACTATTAATCATTTCTTTCTCGATTTGATTAATGACACCGTGTTCTTCTCCTACATCAACAAGTGATTTAATCTCTTCGCGCGAGACTTTTTCCTCTAAATCAGAATCATTCATTCCTAGCATACGCAGCAATAAATTAGTTGATAAGGATAACAATTTAACGAATGGTTTCGTTAATTTAGAAACAAATACAATCGGTCTGACCGATAACATCGCAATCTGTTCTGATTTTTGCAAGGCAATTCGTTTTGGCACTAACTCCCCAAAAACGAGCGTAAAATAAGATAATAGCAAGGTAATAACTACAAGTGAAATGGATTGTGCATAGGGAATTCCAAATTGGGATAAATATTGCCCTACAACTTCTGAAATTCCAGTTGCTGCTGATGCACTTGAGAAAAATCCTGCTAACGTAATCCCTACTTGAATCGTTGATAAAAACTTATTCGGTTCTTCCAATAAATTAACAAGTAAGGCTGCTTTCTTATTTCCATCATCTGCTAACATTTTAATTCGATTTCGATTGACTGAGACAATCGCCATCTCTGCTGAAGCAAAGAATGCATTTAACGCGGTTAATACTAAAATCAAAATAAATTGTGAAATTAAACTAGTCGGCTCGGGGTCCATAAACTTTATCTCTCCTCTATATTATAAAATTTATGATTATTCTAGCATATGGAAGATTATTCTGTAAGGTACATCTTTATAATTCCAAAAATTATCTACTTATTTTATACAAAAATATTATGAATATCTTCCTTAGTAATAATAGTATATTCACTTCAGTTCATAACAGTAACACTTCAATATACTCTTTAAATGTTACATAAGATAAAAATATTATCTCCCGAAGAAGATAATATTTACATATTAAATTTCTGGATATAGAGCTCGTACCAGTCTGTTTTCCATCCTTGTTCTTTACAAAGTGCTAATAGTTCATTTTCATCATTAATTCCACGTTCGGTAATTAACCGATGTGTTTCTTTGTTCACTATTAAACCATTTTCAATATGATCTGATATCTCACGATACATGGCTTGACTACGAATATGCGAGAATTCACAACTTCTGATTACTAGTGCTTCACCTGTTAATTCATCATGTGTAATTTTATATTTTGTTCGACGTTTCTTCTTTAACTTTTTGCGTGCTTCATTTAACGTATAATCATATTGTAATCTTTGTAATTTAACACTTTCACACGTATTAATTGCATCATAAAATTGTTTCGAAGCTTCTAGGTTCAATCCCTTTTTTCCTGCTCCATTCTCTTCTATTGTCTTTGCTAATAATTCTAGAACCTTATATCCTCTTATATATAACTCACCATTGAAAGTACATTTAAATTCATCCGATAGTTTCATGACTAAGAACTGAGCATTTGGTTTGCTAGTTCGTAAAATACTATGTAACTTATTCTTCTTAACCCACATCCACCCTTTTTCATCAATCAGGATACTATCTCGCCATGCCCTTTGTAATTCTGATTTCACTTTTTGACTAATTTGGTCTTCAAGCACTGGCTCAGTATAGTTTAAATCCTTTCCTTGTCGGTATGGTATAAGCTCATTCTTTATAGTAATAACTAATCCCTCCCAACCATCTGACTATATAAATCATTTAGTTGAGCCATTGCCTCACTTGCATTCTCATGATTACAAACATCTGGATGAATAATTTTAGAAATTTTGTCTCGCCATAGCTTTGCTTTACGTTTATTACTGAAATGTGTTCCTTTAATACCAAGCTTATTCATACGTAATTCTCCGTCTAATTCAGTTAAATAAAAAATATACTCGTTTGCAAGGCTTGTAAAGTACTTACTAGCACTAGAATTTTTTTCTGATGTCTTTTCTTTCACAACATTCACTTCTACCGGGTGATATCCAGCAATCTTTAAGATTTTAAGTTTTTGTTTAAACTCATTAATAGAATCCCATAACCCCTCCCAGCTGCGACCAGTGATATGAATATGTTTTCCTCCATCATTTTTAATTTGCTTTCTAACCTCATTAAATGTCCCCAATTGTCTTAGCTCATCTGGTCCTTTAACATTTAACCAATCCAAAATAATCCCCCATTTCATTGTATTCTATTATCACTGTATTCAAAAAGACGTGTAATATGAACGCCAAAAAACATCGATTCACGCTAACTAAATCGATGTTTTTTATTATACTATTACAGTTAAAGCTGTCTTTAACATTAATTAGTCATCTCAAAATAGGCATCAGAACTTCACAAATTTTGATTTTATTTGATTCGTCTTTCATCACATGCCACATTTCTAATTGAGCATTAATGATTGGATTATGTGAGGCAACTGGAATATAACTTCCATCTGCTTGAAGTTCATAGGCATTCGTATTATCGTTTAAGTAAATCTCTAAAATTTGTTTAATCTTCTCTTTGATAACCTGATTTTCAACAATCCCCATCGTTTCTACGCGCTTACTTAAATTACGATACATCCAGTCAGCACTTGAAATATAAATTTCTTCATCACCAGCATTATAAAAATAATAGATACGACTATGCTCTAAAAATCGTCCTACAATACTTCGGACTGTAATATTATCACTAACCCCTTTAAGCTCTGGACGTAAGCAACAAACTCCTCGTACAATTAATTCGATTTTGACACCTGCAGCCGAAGCCTCATATAACTTCATAATGAGCTGTTTATCATACAATCCGTTCATCTTTGCAATGATATGTGCCTTTTTCCCTGCTTTCGCATGTTTAATTTCTCGATCAATTAACGTTTCAAATTTCAGACGCAATTTGTGTGGGGCAATCGTTAATTTTTTCATCTTATCCGCTGAAGCATAACCAGATAACATATTAAATAAAGTAGAAGCATCTTCTCCAAACTGATGATCCGATGTTAAAATCCCCATATCAGTATAAAAATTAGCTGTCACATCATTATAGTTACCTGTTCCAAAATGAATATAGCGTCTTAATCCATCCTTTTCTTTACGAACAATCAATAAAATTTTACAATGTGTTTTTAACCCAATGACTCCATAAATGACATGGCATCCGGATTTTTCAAGTTTACGTGCCCAATGAATGTTATTTTCTTCATCAAATCGGGCTTTTAACTCCACTAAAACCGTCACTTGTTTTCCATTCTCAGCAGCGCGTGCTAAAGCTTCAACAATTGGAGAATTTCCACTAACACGATATAGTGTCTGCTTAATGGCTAAAACTTTCGGATCATCTGCTGCTTGTTGAACCATTTTAACAATCGGATCAAATGATTGAAATGGATGATGAAATAGCACATCTTTTTCTTTTAATACATCAAAAATAGATCGCTCTTTTAATTCTAAAATCGAATTTGGAATCATGCGTTTGAATTTTAATTCCTCATATCCCTCCATGTTCGCTAACTTTGATAAAAAGGTTAAATCAACTGGACCATGAACGCGAAACGTATATTCATCCTCAACTTCTAACTCTTCTTCTAAAATAGCAACCACTTCTCTTGGAGCTTGTGACTCAATTTCAAGTCGAATAACTTCGCCCCATTTTCGTTGTTTCAGTGACTCTTCAATCGTTTCTAATAAATCTTCCGCTTCTTCTTCATCCACATGCATCGCTGCATTTTTTGTAATTCGGTAACAACAACTATGTAAAACGTCATGACTACTAAATAGCTCAGGTAGCTTTGGTTTAATTAAGTCTTCAAGTAACATGTGAGCAGAACCTGTTTCAGTCGGAACAGGCACAAGTCGTGGTAAAACAGACGGAACTTGAATCGTAGCAAAAACTTGTTCATGATCTTGCTTTCCAACTAATAATAGCCCAATGTTCAATGTTTTATCTAAAATGAGAGGAAACGGACGGGCTTGATCAATGACCATTGGAGTTAAAACCGGATAAATTTGTGTTTGATAATAATAATCCATATAACCTTTTGTTTTTTGATCTAGTTGCTCATACTTGACTAATTCAATACCGTGAGCTTTTAACTCCTCTAATAATCCATCATATGTTTCATATAAATCTGAAACAAGTGTTCTTGTTTTAAATAAAGATTCTTTCATTCGCTGAATCGGTGTACGCCCTGAGATATCTAATGAATTAAGCTCTGCTTGACATAAATCATATAATCCCGCAATACGTACCATAAAAAATTCATCTAAATTTGAACTCACAATCGATAAAAATTTTGCACGTTCAAGTAATGGATTTGCTTTATTTTTCCCTTGTTCTAACACACGTTGATTAAACTCTAACAAACTTAATTCGCGATTAAAAAAGTATTGTGGCTGATCAAATGATTTCATAGTTTATCTCCCTATTCTTTTATACCCAATCTCTTTAACTCAATGGATTTCACTGAGCAAATCATGTCTTATATGTTATATTTTTATTAATTTTTATTTAAAACATTCATCCTTTTTTTATTTCATCAAATTCATGCTCGTCTTTCCTAATATTCTGCGCAACTTTGCTATACTATATATATAAGTAGCGATAAGTTTTTCATAGTTGAAAAACTTTTAGCGCGACTATAGTTAGCCTTTCTACCAAAAAGCTTCATTTACTAAGCCTGTTGCTTAGAATGTGAAATATATTTGGCTATGTATGCAATAGAAACGAAATCAACATTTAAAATTGGCTCAGGTGTAAGGAAAGAATTACAGCGACGATTCTTTTTGACAATTTAAAATATAAAGGTGTGATTTGATTGAAAAGGTTGAGCATCATTGATATGGGATCAAACTCGATTAAAGTTTTAATCGCAACACTATATTCTGATCTTTACTACGATATTATTCGAGAAGAAAAAATCCCATTTCGTATTAGTCAGTTTTTAACTGATAACCAAACGTTAAATGAAGAAGGTAGCAAAAAATTACTTGATATTTTAAGCTATTTTAAACATTTAAGTGACTATTATCATGTCGATCAAATTTTAGGAATTGCAACAGAGGCAACTCGCCGACTTAAAAACTCAAAACAGCTGCTAGCTAATATTAAGCAACAACTTCAAATTCATGTTGAACTTCTTCCCGGAGAAACCGAAGCATATTACGGCTATCTAGCGACACTGCATACAATAGATCTTTCTGATTATCTTCAAATTGATATCGGTGGATCAAGCATGGAGATTGTCCTTGTTAAGAATAAAAAATTAATGAATGCCATCAGCCTTCCACTAGGCGCCATTGCCACTAGCAAACAATTTAATTTAGGAACCGAAATCAGTAAACAAAAAGAAGAGAATTTCAACCAGTTCATCGAATCTTCTTATCAAAATATTTCTTGGTTAAAAGAAGCGATTCATTTACCAATTGTCGGAATCGGTGGAACAATTCGAATGATTAGTAAAATCTATCGTCAATCTCAAGGTGATACAGTTAAACTTCAACATCAATATAAACTAACAGATAAAAATATTAAAATGGTCTATGATTTACTCGCACCGTTACCGTTAAAAGATCGTCTAACTATTAAGGGAATGACGAAGGAACGTGCTGATATTGTTTTAGGTTGTTTAATGACGGTTCGATCACTCATGAATTATATCGATTCTAAAGAACTTGTGATTAATCGATACGGAATTCGTCAAGGACTGCTTTTTAAACACCTCCAACTTCCGACTCATTCTGTTTTAGATTATTCACTTTGCAATTTACTTATCCACTTTAAGTTAGATGAACATCATAACGATCGCCTAAAACAATCAACGTTGACTATTGCTAATCAGCTAGGAATAAAAGATTCATCTTCTTTAAATGTCTTAAAAGTCATTAGTAAACTTCATCAAATCGGTCAAGTAATCTCTGCTCAAAATATTAATAAGCATACCTTTCATTTACTAATGAATCTTCAAATTAATGGGATTGAACCAAAAGAACAACTCATGGCTGCTTATGCGATTAAGTTTTTAGATCGTTTCAATATTAAAACTGAACATGCTAATCTCTTAACAGACGAAGATTTGATGAAGTGTAGACAATACTCACTCATTCTTCAACTAGCAAGTTATTTAATAGCTTTAAACCAAGAATTCAATGCTCTTGAAGTTAATGATGATACGATTGATCTTCAATTTTCTCACTCTATCCCTAACCTTTATGTAGATAAAATTACTCATTTATCCACTTCATATGAAGAAGCATTTCATCGTCAATTAATCATTAGCCAGTTATAATTATTAAGAGCTATTTACAAGCTAAATGACTAATGTCATTGACTGATTAAGGCAATCTATAGTTCATCTTTGAAGAAAATTTATCTGGACTTATATATGAAAAAGAGAAACGTTTTCAGTCGTTTCTCTTTTTCGTTTGTTTTAATTTAATTCTTTAATAACTTCAGTTCCATTTTTCACTTTAAAATTTTGTTTTTTATAAAGTGAAATTAATTCTTGTTGCGATAAAGAATCTATCGTGTAATCATAACCGTTCACTGTTCCTGTGATTCGATTAATTTTTGCTTGATAAACAACCCCTTGAAATGAATTCATATATTTATCTATATATAAACAGAAATAAAATCTACATTTACCACGATACACTAAATGTTTGATAGTTGTGCCGTGGGTCACCTACCATGCTAAGCATGTTTCCTCCACTGGTAGGGAGTTCAAGGCAGACTATAGTTCAGGGGTCACCTACTATACGAAGCATGTTTCCTCCATTAGTAGGGCTTAAAAGTTTTTTACGATGGACAGATTGTAATATTAAGTGCGACACATAAAAAAACTCATAAATAGGATCTTTG
>JAUMTV010000336.1 GCA_030531025.1 Turicibacter sp. | reverse complement strand
ACACTGATAAAGCCAATACATTTTCACATCGTCACTTGATTGAAAGAATTTATCACCAGAAGTCCTTACAACACCACGCCCCTTATTGCTAACATATGTGCCATAGCGTTGTCTGAATCCTCTATCTTTATCATCTGATTTACCTATGTAATATCGTTCTCCATCTGTTAGTACATAAACTCCATTTTTAAGTTCGATTTCCGTTGGAATTGTAAATCTTGAATAATCGTATTTTGGTGTATTTGCCATGTTTTTCGCTCCTGTCTATAATTTCCATGTATAGACTATTGCAAATCAACATATAATGCAGTAGAATGGTTAATTGACTTGCAATAGTCTTTTAAAAACTCAATCAATATTTCCGTTGTCTTAGTCTAAGTCTGCCAAACTTATTTTACTAAGACTTTTTTTATACCTTTTTTTATGTTTTTGATTCTCTGGAACTTTGCCAAGTATCAACTCTAGCTCTGTGAGGCCTGCTGAATTAAAGAACCACTTCTTAATACCTCGCACCAACTCTTCCCAACGCAATCTGAACACGTCATCTACATACAACCTTTGCACATTACTATCAAGTTCTGCCTTAATCTTCTTACGTTCTGAACGTGGTACGTTTTTAAATGTCATTGTATTTTCTGATGACATTAATGCCAATACCACACACTTTACATAAAAATCAGTAATCTCGTTAACCGAGCCAATACGGTATAATTTATCATAGTTTATTTCGTGATTTAACAACCTTTGATACCCCACTCCGTCACGACCATTCGGTCTTACAGTAAACTCAATCCTTGTTAGTTCATGACCTATATCCTCGTTGTTTTGTTCTAACCGTTCCTTACGCTTATCATAAACTTTCAAGTAACCATCTGTATGCATTTGCCCAAAGTATCTTGTTGTAGCGTAAGCATGAACATTACGACCACTAACATTCACACTATAAACCTCTGAATGTTTCAATGGCACATCTATCGCAACATCTAATTCGATGAGCCTTACGGCTTTATCCGATATAATCTCATTTAACAATTCAAACACTGCTTGTGTTCCATCTGTTGATTTACTCGGATTAAACTCAATTTTCATATGGTA
>JAUMTV010000059.1 GCA_030531025.1 Turicibacter sp. | reverse complement strand
TTTCATTTTATCAACTCACTTTATAATAATGACAATATAAAATTATAAACTACTTGAAAGATAATTGCACTTATTTTGATTTATTTTTATCTAAAATCTCCTATGAACCTCGTAAAATCAAAACTTTATAATCATATGTTATATTTATCTTCTTTTAATAACTTCTATAATAAAGCACCGATTTTGTTTCTTTAATCAGCAAATTGTAGACAAAAAGATACCCTATTGGGATACTTTTCTTCTAGACTTTTATCCTTAATATATAAAAAATAAGTTTTTTATCATTAGAAGTAAATCCTAAAGATATTTTATTGATCAATACTATTATTCATATTATTTTTAAATTTATAGTTCCTATTATACTTTTTCCACATAAATATAGTTTTATATACTCTCCTTTACACAACTAATCAAGCTTGAAAATTTTAATTATACAAGTTTTAATAATTACTATACAAAACTTTCATGTATGGAAGCAAAATTAAAACAACAGATAGGGAGTACTATCTGTTGTTTTTTATTTTGCTTTCGTTTTTATTTAAATCTAATAGACTGACTGAATCTAATGACTTAACCAATTATTTAAAAAATATCAATGATATCAAGATTTTTTTCGCTATTCTTCTATTATCTTTAACGCAGTTACTACCGAATGATGAGCTCCTTGAATTCGATTCATCATTAAAATAGCCTGCTCAATTTCATGCATACTTTTTCCTTCTTGCTTTAATCTCTCAATTAGTTCTACTGGTGTCTCGTACTGTTCTTGTAATGCCTATTGAACTTGAAGTAATTGCTGCTTAATTGCTTCCATCTAATCCCCCCCTATTTACTTCAACTTTCAGCTTTAATATACAATAAAGACCACTTAAATAAACCCCCATCATCCTATTCGGTCAGCTTTCTTCCTAATCGGTATTCATATTTGAACCAATATATCTCGTAATAGAATAAAAAATCCCCCATTGATCTCAACTTTTTTTATTCTCTCTCTAATTCTTGAAAATCAAAAACAACATCATTTTTTCCAGCTGTTTTGGCAGCATACAATAATCGATCCGTTAGTTCATAGTTCTCTTGATAACTTAAGGAAATATCAAATCTTCTAACTCCCATACTAATCGTCATTTTAGGCTGTAAATTTAATTGTTTTAAATCATCAAATAAATATGATATTTTGCCTTTTATGTCAGATTCTTTCTCAGAAATTAAAATAGCAAACTCATCGCCGCCAAGTCGATAACTAACATTCTTAAAAATATTTTGTAAAATTCCCCCTAATGCACCTAAATATGAGTCCCCCTTATGATGTCCATAGGTATTGTTTAAATCTCTTAATCCATCTAAATCAATTAATCCAAGATAATAGGTGTTTTTTTCTGATTTATATATTTCTGAAATTTCTTCCATAAATTTATGTCGATTATATACTCCTGTTAATTGATCTATAAAGGCTAGCTTCCCATAGTGTTGCTCTTTTGTTACATCTTTTCCAACCAAAAAGATACCATTTTCATATTTTAATTTTCTAACTTTATAAATCACATCCCCCACTTCTTCATAGGTCACAAGCTCACCTTTCTGTAAAGCTAATAAGTCACTGTTAGTACAATGAGTTGCTAATTCTGGTGGTAACAGCTCTTTATCTGTTAGGTTTAAAACCTCTTCCTTATCTTTCCCTAAGAATTCTGCGTAGGCTTTGTTAATATATTGATATTTTAGATTATCGTCTTTATAACACATTAATTCATCTACACTATCTAAAAGATTTTCAATCATAAGAAATTGGTTCTTTTCACGCTCTGCCTCTTTAAACTCCATCACTATATATCCTTCTATATACTGAACGGAACAATTAAAATGATTAATTATTCTGCCTGTCGTAAATAAAAGATTATTCAATACTCTACATTTCCTATCTATAGCCACTTGATTTAGTACTTGTGAAACTTGGCATCCCTTATCATTACAACGATTACAGAACTCTACAAGGGAAGAACTATTACACCTACTCTTATATAAGCTAGTTAAACAAGCACAATGTTCTTTTGCTAAATTTTCAATATATTTATTTACATAAAGAACGTTTAAATTTTCATCGAATATGACAAAACCTGTTTGAGAATATTCTAAAATTGTTTTAAACATTTTGTTTTCCAGTTTCATATGACCTACCGCATCTCCTTTATCATAAAACTCTCTACTTTGTTTAAATTTAATTATGGTAAGTATACGGTTGAGTGGATTTTACTACTAAGAATCTTCTATTCTTGATGTCATTTATACAGCGCTTGTTTAGGAGTTCTTATTAAGAATTGCTAGTAATGATACTCTTTTAATTATACGGAATCACGTCAATCCATTATAAAAAACATAATCAAATTCATCTAAAATATTTAATCAGAATATACTAAAAAATAAAAAGTACTCTTTATCTTATAGATTCAGTGTACTTCCATAATTGGTTATTATCCTATAATCATATTAGCTTAACAATATATAACAAAAATATCGATTATTGTCAAATTATGATTTTTTTTCGTATCAGTAGAGTTCAACTCAGAAATTAGAATATAAATATGATGAGATTTCTACTCTATCCCTTATATTAACAAATCTTATTACTAGTATGTTTAATGTTTTAAATTTAAATACTCTTCCTCAATCACTAAGTAATAGTTCAAATCATCTAACTATTTGAGATCATTATTTTTATTCTATTTGGGACTAGATTATTCTATCCGTCTATGTGGTTATACTATTTTGTATATGAAGTTGAACTAGTTAATTCAGAAGCAAAAATTATCCAAGAATATGAATTTCTAATAGTCTCTCATCTACTTCAATCATGTATTAATGAAATATAAAAACAGCAGCTAAGCGATATAATATCCTATAGTTGCTATTTTATATTATAACCACACTCATGTTGGAATATTTTTCGAAAAACAATTCATATACTGTGTTACCCTTAGGGTGTACTTCTTTAATCATTTTATTAAATTTAATGCTTTTCAATCAAAAACCACCGCTAGTTTACTAACGATGGTCTTCTCTTTATTTAATTTTTTTCTTTAAGCTAATCGCAACCCCATCACCAATCGGTAATAAAAGCGTGTCGTAATCTGGATGTTGAGCTAACCAGTCATTATAACGATTAATTTTACGAACTAATTGTTTTAAATTACGACTTTGTTTTTGATTATTATCAAAAATATGGCCATGGAAAATAAGATTATCGCTAATAATCATTCCATCTTCGCTTAATAACGGCTCATATTTCTCAAAGAATTTTTGATATTGTGCTTTAGCAGCATCGATAAAAATGACATCATACTTCTGAAGTGGTAAGTCTTCATTTGCAATTTCTAGTGCATCTGCCTCAATTAACGTGACTTGATCTTGAATAGATGAACGTTGATGATAAGTGACTGCTTCCTGATAACGTTTTGGATCACGTTCAATACTCACAATCTGTGCTTCAGGTAAATGTCTAGCCATCATTAATGACGAATAGCCAATCGCTGTTCCTATTTCTAAGATAGCTTTAGGTTGTTTAATGCGTAATAATTGAAGCATTAGTTCTAACCCTTGATCTTGAATAATAGGAACATCAAACTCTTCTGCATACTGTTTCATCTCTAATGATAGGTCGTCATGGATAATCGTTTTAAAACGTCCCATTAACTCTAATAATTGTTCATTCATTTCTTTACCACCTTGTTATTTTTACTGACAAACACTCGCACCCGCTTCATATGATGGAAGCAAGTACTCACGATAAAATGCCATATGTTCTTCATACGTTTCAAAGAAATGTGTTTTTCCATCGACGCAATTAAACATATCAGCAATAAAATAAATATACTGATGCTTCTCAGGGTGTAAAACAGCCTGAATGGCATCTAGGGTTGGACTACTTACAGGCCCAATAGGAATTCCTTGTGTCACATATGTATTATAAGGTGACTGCACCTTTGTCATCGCCTCTGTGACACGTACAGCATGTTCACCTAATGCATATAAAACTGTCATATCACTTTGTAAGTACATCCCCGAATTAATACGATTTAAAAAGACTCCTGCGACAGTTGCCATTTCCTCTGTTCGTTGGGTTTCACCTTCAATAACAGAAGCTAAAGCCATCACCTGATGAATGCTTAACTCACTTTGGTCAAATAAATCGCGTACTTGATTCAGTTTACTTTCTGTTAAATCCAATAATTGATGTGTTAATTCATCGACCGTATACACCCCTTCACCAAATGCATAGGTAATCGGGTAAATATAACCTTCAAGTGGATATTTAATGCCGGCTTGTAAAATATCATCGGTTAAAAACCAATACTCATTGATCAGTTGTTTTAAATAATCTGGATTACTCCACTGTACTAATAAATCTTCTGCTGTTAAATTCACTAAAGGGGACATTGCAGCCGCAATATATTCTAAGTCATAGCCTTCTGGGACCGTCACTTTCACCATATTGGGTTCGACCACATCACCCGCTTCAAACTTTTGATACATCTCCTCTAAACTTAATGATGGTGACAACGCATATTCACCGGCTTGAATATGTGACCAATCATTCAATCGAACAATTAGATCTGCAACTTTCGGATGTTTAATCAGCCCTAATTCTGCTAATTGCTGATTGACTTTTTTAGTTGTTGACCCAGATTCAATTTTATAGTTTATAACAGTTTCATCTTGAGGATTAATTGGCTTTAGTGTCATTTGATAGAGATAATAACCATAGCCACCAATTGCTAATATACCTACTAAAATGATTACTGTGATAATGCTCATCATTTTCCTCATTATCTTCACCTCTAAAATAAACAGTGCAAAAACGAACCCGTAGGTCCGCCCTTGCACTGTTGTTTATGAATTATTCTTCGCCTTCAGCTTCTTCATCTGCTAAGAATGTGTTGATGACTTCTTCAATCATATCCCATTCTGCATCTGTTTCAACTGGTAGTAATTCTCCACCTTCGTTGTTTTCAGTTGGTACATAAGCTGAAACATGTAAATCTACATTTCCATCTTCATCTTCATGCTCTGCTCCTACTGGATAATAAACAACATATGATTTATTGTAATCATCTGAATCGAATGTGAATAAAATTTCACATAATAGTTCATTTCCATTTTCATCGATTACTGTTAATTGATTTTCATCTAACATAGTTAACACCTCTTATTTTATTTTACACGAATGAACGTGCTTGGTTTGAATCTAAGTAGCTTTGTAAAATGATTGTTGCTGCCATTTTATCGACAACTTTTTTGCGCTTATTGCGGCTAACATCTGCTTGAATTAAAACGCGCTCAACTTGCATCGTTGTGAGGCGCTCATCCCATAAAATAACAGGAAGATTCGTTGCTTCTTCTAATTTCTTTGCAAAATCTTGTGTCACTTGCCCACGTTCTCCAATTGATCCATTCATGTTTTTTGGTAATCCTAAAACAATTTTAGAAACGTGCTGTGTTTTAACTAGTTGCTGAACGTGTTGAATTGCTTTTTTATAATGATTCTCTTCAAAGCGGAACGTTTCGACTCCATGAGCCATCATCCCTAAGGCATCACTGATAGCAATCCCTAAAGTACGTGTTCCTAAGTCTAATCCAAGTGTTTTCATTTCTTAGTCTCAACAAACTTTTCTAATAAGACTTCAATAATTTCATCACGTTCAATTTGTTGAATTTTATTTCGTGCCCCTTGATAGCTTGAAATATAAGCTGGATCTCCTGAAATCAAGTATCCAACGACTTGATTAATTGGGTTATATCCTTTTGTTTCTAATGCTTCGAACACATCTGTTAAAATTAATTCAACGGTTTCATTTTGATTTAACTTGTTTTGTAGCGCATCGTCTAGCATCATAGTATGATTTGAAATCATGCAACTCACCACCCATAAATAGTCATTAACTCTATTTTACAATATTGTTAAAGGGATGAAAAGAATTATAAATTATTTTTTAACCATTCATCAACATTTTGAAGAGCTTCATTAATTTTACTTGCATCTTTAGCTCCGGCTTGCGCCATATCTGGACGTCCGCCTCCGCCTCCGCCGCAAATACTTGCTACTTCTTTAACAATTTTACCAGCATGTACCCCTTGTTTTACATAATCACTTGTTACACCACAAGAGATCGCCACTTTCCCATCAACCGCACTTGCTAAAACAATAACAGCTGATGTTAATTGTTGCTTGAATTCATCAACCATTTGACGTAAATGATTCATATCTACATCAACTAAGTTTGCAGTTAATACAGTGAATCCATTTACTTCATGTGTATTATTGACAATTTCCTTCATTTTTAAATGCGATAATTTAGATTTTAATGATTCATTTTCACGATGTGCTTCTTTTAACTCATCTAACACACCTTCAACACGCTCTTCAAGTAATGCTGGTTTTGTTTTTAATGTTTCAGCAACAGCTGTAAAACGGTTAATAAATGTATTCATGTATTCAAAAGCAGCTTGACCTGTTACAGCCTCGATACGGCGTGTTCCTGCTCCAATCCCAGATTCAGAAACAATTTTGAATAATCCGATTTCAGAAGTATTTGAAACATGGCATCCACCACATAACTCAATGCTATACTCCCCAGCTTTAACTACGCGTACTGTATCTCCATACTTTTCACTAAATAAAGCCATAGCTCCCATTGCTTTTGCTTCTTCAATTGTTTTTTCAAATGTTTCAACAGGAAGTGATGCCCAAATTTTTTCATTAACAATCGTTTCAATACGTTGTAACTCTTCATGAGTTAATCCTTGCATGTTCGTAAAGTCAAAACGTAAACGTTCAGCAGAAACTAATGATCCCGCTTGGTTTGCATGCTCTCCAATCACATCTTTTAACGCTTGATGTAATAAATGTGTTGCCGTATGGTTTTTCGTTAATGCTAAACGGCTATTTACTGTCACTTGTGATGTGACTTCTTCATTTAATGATAATGTTCCATTAACCTTTACTGTATGTAAGTGTTGTCCATTTGGTGCTTTGATAACATCTAACACTTCAACCGTTGCATTTGTTGTCGTCATTAATCCAGTATCAGCTACTTGACCTCCGCTTTCAGCATAGAATGGTGTAATGTCTAAGATAACTTGTCCTTGACCAGTTAATGAATCAACGACTTCTCCATCTTTTAATAAGAAAATAGCTTTTCCAGTCGCTGTGAATTGCGTGTATCCAACAAATGTTGAAGCTTCTTTGAAGTTCATTAACGCTTCATTTTGTGATTGCATACTTGCCACATCTTCACGAGCATTACGTGCACGTTCACGTTGTGCTTCCATCTCAGCATCGAATCCTTCTTTATCCACTGTAAATCCAGATTCTTCAGCATATTCTAATGTTAACTCATATGGGAATCCATACGTATCATATAACATGAATGCATCTTTTCCATTGATTGTTTGTGTTTCACTTTTAGCCATTAATTCAGTTAAGATTTTTTCTCCATCTGCTAATGTTTGTCGGAAACGTTCTTCTTCTGACTTAATAACTTTTTGAACTAATTCAACTTTATCACAAACATATGGATAGTAATCTTTCATAATGTCTGCAACAACTGGAACTAATTCATACATAAACGCACGATCAATCCCTAAGTTTTTACCATAACGAACCGCACGACGTAATAAGCGGCGTAACACATATCCACGACCTTCATTTGATAATAAAGCACCGTCTGCAACCGCAAATGTTACGGTACGAACATGGTCAGCAATTACTTTAAACGCAACACCTGTTTCGTCTGTATATTTAACACCTGAAATTTCTTCTGTCTTTTTAATAATTGGCATAAATAAGTCTGTATCAAAGTTTGTTTCTACACCTTGTAAGACACATGCCATACGCTCAAGACCCATACCAGTATCTATATTTTTATTAGGAAGTAATGGGTATTCACTACGATCTAATCCCTCTTTTGAGTTAAATTGAGAGAATACGATATTCCAAATTTCAATATAACGATCATTTTCAATATCTTCTTCTAATAAACGGATTCCGATATTTTCAGGATCATATTTTGTTCCACGGTCAAAGAAGATTTCTGTGTTTGGTCCACATGGTCCTTCCCCGATTTCCCAGAAGTTATACTCTAGTTTTACGATATGATCGGGTTTAACACCTAATTTAATCCATAAATCATATGTTTCTTGATCGTTTGGATAAATTGTCACGTATAATAACTCTTTATCGAATCCAAACCACTCAGGTGATGTTAATAATTCCCATCCCCAAGTTACTGCTTCTTCACGGAAGTAATCTCCAATTGAGAAGTTTCCTAACATTTCAAAGAATGTATGGTGACGTGCTGTTTTCCCTACATTTTCGATGTCATTTGTACGAATAGATTTTTGTGCATTTGTAATACGTGGATTTTTTGGAATTTCACGCCCATCAAAATATTTCTTTAATGCCGCAACTCCACTATTAATCCATAATAAGGTTGGATCATTTACTGGTACTAATGGTGCACCTGGTTCGATCATATGTCCTTTTGATTTAAAAAAGTTTAAATACATTGATCGAATTTCTGAACCTGTCATGTATTTCATCTTTTTGTCACCTCTTTTAAAGATTTAATATAATTGAGTATAAAAAAAGCCCTTATGAAATAAGGACGAATTGAACGCGGTACCACCTTAATTTTATTTTTTCATTATGAAAAAATAACACTCAAAGGCAATAACGGCGCCAACCGATAGGTTTTACCTACACTCCAGAAGTAGCTTTCGAGCATTCTTCGTTAGGATTTATCTCAGCCTAGAAATCCCTCTCTGTGAAACTTCAAATCTCTACTTTCTTCTATCAACATTTTACTATTCGACTCTATTTTATCCATTTTAACTCATGGTTTCAAGCTTTTTTTTTGGATTTCACTAAAGAATTAGACAAATTGTCACTTAAAACAATAAAAACTCTCTCGAAAGAGAGAGTTTTTATTAGAATGGCATCATATCATGAATGCAATCTTGCCAATGACACATTTGTTTACGATATTTTCTCATTTGTCGATGCATTTGTTTTTGATAATAATGTGGATCATCATAATACATAAAAGTGACAACTAATGCAACTAGAAATAACACTAATAACATCATCTTCTTCATGTAGTTCACCTCACTTAAACATGATACTTTTAGTTTGGGTGAATTCGATGATTTTATAACTGAATTTCGACGAAGTTAGTAAATCCTTTTTAATCCATGAAATCATATGGCGTGATTCCTTCTAATTGTTCTTCATCTAAATAATCAAAAGGAATTTGATATTCTTTAAAGTAATCTGCAAATGGATTTTCTTTTGGAACTTGCTCTTTTTGAAGATCAAAACGCAGTTTTAACGTCGTTTGACGTTCTTCACCTTCATTTTTCACCCCTTTATCAAGAGCTGAATATTCCCCGATCACAATCAGTGATTTTTTAGCACGTGTAATGGCCGTATAAATTAATTTCTTTTGAAGCATGACATGATAAGCATGCGTAATCGGCAAAATGACAATCGGATACTCAGATCCTTGTGATTTATGAACGGATACACAATAAGCGTGCGTTAAATTTTGGAGGTCGCCTTTTTTATACGTCACTTCTTTTGTATCAAAGCAGGCAATCAACTTTTCTTCTTTATCGTCATTTTCATTTTTATATGAGATTCCGATGACTTCTCCAACATCGCCATTCATGACACCTGTTTCTGGTTGATTGGCAAGCTGTAAAACTTTATCTCCAATCCGAAACACGCGCTGTCCAAACACCATTTCTCGTTTATTGTCCTCATCAGGCGGATTAAAGATTTCTTGAAGCATGACATTTAAACTATCAATCCCACAATCCCCACGATACATCGGAACAAGGACTTGAACATCATTGGCCGTATATCCTTTAGAGATAGCATTTATAACAATTTGTTTTAAATACGCTGGAATCTTTTGATGCGTCGACTCCACATATAAACGATCCGGTTTTTTCTCTCGTAAATCTGACGGTAATTGATGATTTTTAACAGCATGAGCCAATGAAATAATCGAAGAATCTTGGGCTTGACGATGCACCGTTAATAAACGAGTGAGTGGGATTGCATCACTCTCAATTAAATCTTTTAAAACTTGTCCTGGTCCAACTGATGGAAGCTGATTATCATCTCCAACTAAAATAACTTGCGCGCCAGTTTTAATACTTTGAAAGAGTTGAAACGCGAGTAATGTATCTAACATGGAACTTTCATCAATAATAATCAAATCATATTCTAATTGAGAAAATTCATCATGTTGAAACACACCATCTACCCCATATCCGAGTAAACGATGAATGGTCGACGCTTTAAGGCCAGTTGTTTCGGTCATTCGTTTAGCTGCTCGACCTGTTGGAGCGGCTAAAGCAATCGGAAATGGTTTTTCTGAGGTCGCATATTTGGCTGGATCTAGCGTTAATTGGTGAAGATGAGCGTAAGCTTTTAAAATTCCTTGTACAACCGTTGTTTTTCCTGTCCCTGGCCCACCAGTAATAATACTCACGGGTTGGGTTAAAGCCATCTTAATCGCTTCTTCTTGTTCTAAAGAATAAGTAATCGCCATTTCTTCTTTAAGATGGTTTAATGATTCGTTAACGTCATTTTCACTCGCACTCACTTCTGTTTGAAGTCTAAGAATTGATTCTGCAATACCTTTCTCACTATTGACAAGAAGCGGAATAAATAAAAAGTCACCTTCAATATAAATTTTTTTCTTTTTAATTAACTCTTGAATTTGTCCTTCAATTTGAGCGTAATCTAAGAGTTGATTCGATTTTTGATTCAAATACTGTAAGGCACTTTGTAACAATTGTTTATGATAAACATACGTATGGCCTTTTTGAATCGCAATTTGATCAATCACATAAAGTAAAGCAGCACGAATTCGACGAGGATCATCATTCGAGACACCTAGTCGTTTAGCGAGTTCATCTGCTTTAATAAATCCAATTCCTTCAATATCATCAATTAACCGATAAGGATTCTCTTGAATAATTTCAAGCACTTGATATTGATATTTTTTAAAAATTTTCATCACGAGACGAGGACTTAAATCGTAGCCATAAAGCGGCGCTAGGACTTGCTCAGTTCCTTGTTGATCGACAAGGGTTGCATACAATTTATCGGCGAGTTTTTTTGATAACTTTGGAACTTCATCTAATGCTTGACGATTTCGTAAAATCACATCAATGGCATTCTCACCTAACGTTTCAACAATTCGTTCGGCTGTTTTCTGTCCAATTCCTTCAAAAATATCACTACTGAGATAATGCACGAGCGATGACTTACCACGGACAGTAACACTATCGTATGAGCTTGCTTGATATTGCCACCCATACTTTGGATGCTCGGTTAAATGGCCATTAAAACGATAATTTTTATGAGTAACTAACTTAGGAAAATACCCAGAAACCGTAATTTTATGATACGTCTCATTTGGATTTAGTCCTATCTGATCAACGACTTTATCATCAACCGTTTTATATGCTTTTTTTAATCTCTCTTCCTCACAACTATGCTCTGTGATTAAAACCGTTCCAATAGAGAAGCCATTGTCCTCATTAAAAAATATATGATCTAAAAATATCCCTTGAATATAACTGGCTTCTCCCATCGATCCCTCATCCTCTCTTAATACATACGACGCTCTCCATCTTTAAACGCCGCCTCAATGCGACCTCCACCTAAACAAACATCTCCTAAATAAAAGACAGCTGCTTGTCCTGGTGTCACCGCACGAACAGGTTCTAACATACGCACTTTTAATGTTTCATCGTCCATCCATTCTAATTCCACATTCACATCCGGTTGACGGTAACGGAATTTCGCTGTACATGTAAATGTTCCTGTAAACTTCTCAGTTGGAATCCAGTTTACATTTGAGACATGTGCTTCATCTGCATAAACATATTCGTTATCAAATCCTTGACCAACATATAAAATGTTCTCTTTTAGATTTTTCCCAATAACAAACCAAGCGTCTCCTTTCCCACCAATTCCAAGTCCTTTTCGTTGACCAATTGTATAATACATTAATCCAATATGCTCACCCATCACTTCTCCATCTAGAGTTTGCATTTTTCCTGGTTGTGCTGGTAAATAGTTTTGTAAGAATTGTGTAAAGTTACGCTCTCCAATGAAGCATACACCTGTTGAATCTTTCTTTTTCGCCGTTGCTAAATCCATTTTCTGTGCAATCTCACGAACTTCTGATTTTTGCAATTCACCAACTGGGAATAATGTTTTACTTAATTGGGATTGAGTTAATTGACTTAAGAAATACGTTTGGTCTTTATTATTATCTACCCCGCGTAACATTTTCACTTCTTCACCATGTTCAACACGTGCATAATGTCCCATTGCAATATAATCGCAACCTAAGTTCATGGCATAATCTAAAAATGCTTTAAATTTAACTTCTTTATTACACATAATGTCTGGGTTTGGAGTACGTCCCGCTTTATACTCATCTAAGAAATACATGAACACTCGATCCCAATACTCTTGGACAAAATCAACACGATGAAGTGGGATTCCTAATTGATCAGCTACAGCTTTCGCATCCATATAATCTACTTCTTGAGGACATACATCATCATTAACTGTCGGATTACCTAAAATATCTGAGTTAGCAGCACTGTCCCAGTTTCGCATGAACACACCTTCTACTTCGTAGCCTTGTTCTTTTAATAAATAAGCAGCAACCGATGAATCGACACCACCTGACATTCCTACTATGACTTTTTTTCCTTTATTTAAATTCATTCATTGAACCTCCAATATTACTACATATATCTTTAACGTCTTACAGACGGCATCATTTTCAAGCAATATTACTATAGTATCGTGCATGGACATGATGTTCTATTCTTTATTATAAGCAAAAAATGCTCGATAAGCAATGCTTGAGGGTTTTCGACTTATTTAAGTCAAAAAAAAGACAGTTAAAACTGTCTTTTTTAACGTTTTCCTTTATCGTATGGTTCACCCGCCGCTTTAGGTCCAACAATATTACGACTAAAGATCATTAACGCAATCAATGTCATGATATAAGGTAAGGCGTTGTAGAACTCCATAGGAATTTCAAATGATTTTAATGTGTCATTAATTAAAGCTAATTGTCCTAATGTTTTCATAAATCCGAAGAAGAATGAAGCAAATAGAACTGACCATGGATTCCATTTACCAAAGATTAATGCTGCTAAGGCTAAGAATCCAAGACCAGCAACTGATCCATTAAACTCATTCGATGTGGTAACAATGACAATTGCTCCCCCAAGACCAGCTAAAAACCCTGAAGCTAATACCCCAAAGTAACGCATCTTGTAAACATTAATTCCCATTGAATCTGCTGCTTGAGGGTGCTCCCCACAAGCACGTAAACGTAAACCAAATGAAGTTTTAAATACAAGATACCATGTTAAAATAACTAATCCTAAAACGATGAATGTCGTTAAATACATTTTACTAAAGAATAATGGCCCAATAACCGGAATATCAGATAGGAATCGGACATCAAAACGAGATACTCCTTTAACGATACTGATATTTTGTGAACCTGTAAGGGTACGTGCTAAGAAGATTGTAATCGCAGGTGCTAATAAATTAATCGCAGTCCCTGAGATAACTTGATCAGCTTTTAAGTTAATACTTGCATAAGCATGTAGTAAAGAGAAAGCACATCCTGCAAGACCACCTAATAAAATACCAATCCAAATGATTGAATCTTGTCCTGCATAAAATTGGTTAATGAATAAAGCTGTCGTGAAACTTCCGATAATCATTAATCCTTCTAAACCAATGTTTACAACCCCACTACGTTCACTAAATAATCCACCTAATGCCGTCACTAACATTGGAGCTGTGAATGCTAAGGCATATGGCATCATTGAAACTAGGAAATCCCACATTATTTCACACCTCCATCTTTTTTCTTAGAAGCTACTTTTTTAAAGAAGCTTTGGATTAATAATGCAATCGCTGAGAAATAGATAATAGTAGAAATAATGATATCAATTAACTCACTTGGAATATTACTCATGGCTTGCATAAACGCTCCTCCAACTTTCATAAATCCAAATAAAGCTGCTGATAAGAACACTCCAATTGGTGTATTTAAACCAAGTAATGCAACTGCGATTCCATCATAACCTTGTGTTGGTAAAACTCCAACTTTAATATGGTTTGTATATCCTACATAAAAAGTTGCTCCAGCAAGACCTGCTAATACACCCGCAATAATCATTGAAAGAATAATATTACGTGTCACTTTCATCCCTGCATACTGAGCTGCATCTTGATTATATCCAACTGCTTTTAATTCGTAACCAAATGTCGTTTTTTCTAAAACAAACCAAATCACAATACAAGCAATAATCGCTAAAATTAATCCTAAGTTAACAGCCGAGCCACTAAAGAATGACGTCATCCATTCTGTTTTTAACGATGCTGTTTCTAAAATAGTTGCTGATTCTGTTGAATACTTTCCTGGAATTAACACTTTAACCGCGTATTGTACACCCCAAAGTGCAATATAGTTCATCATAATTGATGTGACAACTTCATGAATTTTAAATTTTGCTTTTAAAAGCCCTGGCACAATCGCCCAGATTCCACCCGCGATCATTGCACCAACCACTACAACGAAAAGATGAGCAACACGTGGTAAATCTAACGTTACCCCTAAATAAACAGCTGCAAATCCTCCGACTAGCATTTGCCCAGGAACACCAATATTAAACAACCCTGTTCTAAACGCAAAGGCAACAGAAAGACCTGTTAAAACTAACGGTGTCATCTGCAATAACGCATTTCCAAACTGTTTAAAGTTCCCTGATAAAATCCCTTTAAATCCACCTTGGAATAAATAGCTAAATCCTTCAATTGGGTTATACCCTAATAAGAATAAAACGATAAATCCTACGATAAATCCTAAAATAACTGATGCAAAAGGTGATAACTTCTTTTGAACAGCATCATCTGATAAATTAAAATTAATTTTTTTCATTACTGCTCACCTCTTTCACGTCCGGCACCTGCCATTAATAATCCAATTTCTTGTTCATTTGTCTTAGCTGTTTCAAGAATTCCAACAATTTCTCCTTCATAAATAACAGCGATACGATCTGAAACATTTAAGATTTCATCTAATTCTAATGAAATTAATAAAACCCCACGACCTTTATCACGTTCAGCAATTAATTCACGATGAACATATTCAATTGCACCAACGTCTAGACCACGAGTTGGTTGAGCAGCAATTAATAATTTAGGTGAGCGTACAACCTCACGAGCAATGATCGCCTTTTGTTGGTTCCCCCCAGACATACTACGCGTTGTTGTAATACTTCCTTGACCACTACGGACATCAAAACGTTCAATTAATGTTTCTGATTGTTCACGAATCGATTTACGATTTAAAATTCCATAGTTACTAAATGGTTTTTGATAATACGTTTGTAAAATGAAGTTATCTTCTAAAGAATACTCTAAAACTAACCCATGCTTATGACGATCCTCTGGAATATGGCCAATTCCTTCTTCTGTACGTTTACGAACCGACATTTTACTGATATCTACACCAGCAAGCTTAACCGTTCCGCTATCTGCTGGTTTTAATCCAGTAATGGCCTCAATTAATTCCGTTTGTCCATTTCCTTCAATTCCAGCAACCCCTAAGATTTCACCTTCACGTACGGTTAATGATAATTGTTTTAATGCTTCAACACCACGGTTATTTTTAACGCATAAGTTTTCAACTTCTAAAATTGGTGCTCCGACTTTTACCTCATCTTTATCTAGTTTAAACGTTACTTTACGTCCAACCATTAAATCAGCTAAATCTTGTTCTGTCACTTCATCTACGACAACTGTTCCAATTCCTTTACCTTTTCGAATAATGGTACAATGTTTTGCAACAGCTTTAATTTCTTTTAATTTATGTGTGATAATAATAATTGATTTTCCCTCAGCTGTTAATTGCTTCATAATGTTCATTAAATGTTCGATTTCTTGTGGTGTTAACACCGCTGTTGGCTCATCAAAAATTAAAATATCTGCATCACGATATAACATTTTTAAAATCTCTACACGTTGTTGCATCCCTACTGAAATATCTTCGATTTTTGCATAAGGATCAACATGTAAGTTATAACGTTCTGATAATTCAGCAACACGTTTCGCAGCTTGTTTAATGTTGACACGCCCACCAAATAGTTTCGGTTCATTTCCTAAAATGATGTTTTCTGTCACAGTAAAATTATGAACTAATTTAAAGTGCTGATGAACCATTCCAATACCAAGATCTGTCGCTACATTCGGATCGGTAATCTTCACTTCTTTTCCTCGAACTTTAATGCATCCACCATCAGGTTTATACAATCCGAATAAAACACTCATTAATGTCGACTTTCCAGCACCATTTTCTCCTAAAAGGGCGTGAATTTCTCCTGGCTCGACTTGCAACGTAATATTATCGTTAGCTTTAATCCCTGGAAATTCTTTTGTAATATTGAGCATCTCAATAACATATTCCATAGCGTTACCCCTTCCTATAATTAATGTAATGTCCTCTTTACCTTTTTGATTCTTCATTTGGGGATGGTTGAATCGTTTAATGTTAGAGTATTTTTCATTTCTACACTATAGAGCACTTATATATTTTGTGCCCATTCTTATCTATTATAGGATAATTTAAATGTGATTATCAACTATAAATATCGAATTTTGTAAAAAGATATCTCTTTTTTCAAAAATTATGTAAAATTTCTGTTTTAATTTAAAAAATACGCTAGCATGAGCTAGCGTATTTTTTAAAATTTTAGTAATTAGTTTCCTGATAAATTTAAATGACTCGCATCAAACCCTAATTCTTCTAGCATTGCTTTGACTTCATCTAATTCAATTGGAACTACAATTGTACCCTCTTTAATTAATTCAAATGCTTCATCAGCTGCTTGTTGTGTTGCTTCAGAAAGGTTAGGGTTTTCTTCTGGTAAACCGATTCCATCATTTTTTGCATCCATTGTGATGACTTGCCCACCAGTAAATGTTCCATTTACTAATTCATCAATTTTGTCATACGCTGCATTATCGATACGTTTAATCGCTGATGTTAAAATAACTGATTCATTAGTTTCCTTGTTGTAGATTCCATCTTCATATTGATCAACATCTACACCAATTACTTTCACATCATCTCCGGCTTGAGTACGTGTCTTAGCTTCTGAAATAACACCGTTTCCAACCCCACCAGCTGCTACGAAGATAATATCGATTCCTTTATCATACATTCCACCAGCTTGAGTTTGTCCACCTGAAACATCATCAAATGTTCCATTGTATAAGTAGTCTGCCACTTCAACATTTGTTCCTAAATTTGCATTTGCATAAGCAACACCAGTTACAAATCCATATCCGAATTTTTGTACAGATGGAATCACCATTCCACCGATGAATCCTACTTTATTTGTTTTTGTTTCAAGTGCTGCCGCAATTCCAGCTAAGAACCCTGCTTCTTGTTCGGCAAAATAAATAGCTACTGAATTGTCTGCTACTCCACCTGTAGGTTCTCCATCAATAATGACGAATTTTGTTTCTGGGTTTTCAGCTTGTAACTGTCCAACTGCTTCTTCAAATTTATATCCTGGTGCAACAATCATTTCATTTCCAGCAACTAATAAATTATTTCCAGCTTCTAAATAATCTTGCGTTGATGTTCCAACCGGTTTAATGTATTGCGCTTCAATCGTCCCATTTTCTTTTTGGTAACGTTCAATACCTTCCCACGTTCCTTGGTTGAATGACTTATCATCAATCGTTCCTGCGTCAGTCATCATTCCGACTTTAATTTTTGATACATCGTTGTTTCCATTTGATGAATTGTTGTCTTCACCTGTTCCACAAGCAACTAAACCTAATGTCGCTGCAACGGCAACTGTTAACATCGAAAATTTCTTTTTCATATTTGTATGGCCTCCTCATAATTACTACATTTATAGTTTAACAAAATTAATAAAAGCTGTAAATTATTTATTACAATTTTTATCGAATTTTGTAAAGTGTTTATCAATATTTTCATTTATAGTTGTGATATCGACAGTAAATACCTCTCATTCATCGATTATCACTTATAATTAGCCCATATCGATTTTAGTTGTTTTCATTTATACAAAAAGAACTCACTATTCTTCGATAGTGAGTTCTCCCTCTTATTATAGTTATTTATAGTTAATAGTTTTTGCACCATATCCTGCATCAGATAAGAATGTATCTAATTCTTCTGCTATCGCTGGAACGACTAATTGACCTTCTTTAATTTTTGCTAATGTTTCATTTACTTTTTCTTGTGTTTCCACTGTTAAATTTGGATTTGTTTCTGGTAAACCTACTCCATCTGTTGAAGCATCCATTGAGATAATTTCTCCTCCAGGGAACTTACCTTCTCCATATGCTTTTAAAGCATCATAAACAGCATTATCAATACGTTTAATTGCTGACGTTAAAATAACAGATTTTCCATCATTCATTAAACCTTCTTCGTATTGATCCACGTCTACACCAATAACATAAACATGTTCACCTGATTCTGTACGTGCTTTCGCTTCATTGATAACACCATTTCCAACTGCAGCTGCTGCTGAGAAGATAATATCAATTCCTTTATCGTACATTCCACCAGCCATCATTTGTCCACCTTGCACATCATTAAATGTTCCTTGATATTGGTAATCAACAACCTCTACATTTGTATTATATGTTTTGTTTGCATAAGCAACACCTGCTACATATCCCCATCCAAATCGTTCAACAGCAGGAATCTTCATTCCACCAATAAACCCAACTTTACCTGTTTGAGATTGTAAAGCAGCAGCCATTCCAGCTAAAAATCCTGCTTGATGTTCAGCAAAATAAATTGATAATGTATTATCTGCCATTGTTGCTGGTTGCCCTTCTAATATAATAAATGAAACTTCTGGATTTGCAGTTTGAAGTTCTGTAATTGCTTCTTCAAATTTATAACCTGGAGCAACGATTACTTCATTACCTGCCATAATTAAATTATCAGCTGCACTTAAGTAATCAGACGTTGTTTCTCCATTTGGTTGAACATGTTGTCCTTTTACCCCTTTATGATCTTCTGTATAACGTAAAATCGCTTCCCATGTTCCTTGATTAAATGATTTATCATCAATCGTTCCTGAATCAATCATCATTCCTACTTTAAAACTTTTTTCTCCAGTTGTACCTTGATCTTCTTTGCCAGCACTACATGCTACTAATGTTACCATTGTAAGCACCAGAATCATAAACATTGATGTAAACTTTCTCATAGTTGTCCTCCTTTTATTAAAATGCCTTGAATAGTCTATCAGAAAGAAGTGTTTTTGTAAATATGTAGATAAATTTACATTTTTAAACTTCCTGTCCATTCTACTACCATTCATAGTATTTGAGCTTTTTTTGAGGATATGAGTTTTTTCGTTATTTTTCTGATAAATTCTTTTTAGATACGTGTTTAGTTTGTTAAAAAAGTAAGAACAATCTCTCCCTCAATAATGCGCCATTTTAGGTCTTCAACATCTTGCATAGTCGTTTCGTTTACATTTAATGCATTGAGTAACAATTGAACACCCTCACTATCTAAACCTAACATCACTTGTCTTCCCGTCAATTCTTCTTGATTAATCGTTACCGTCTCAATGAAATTTGCAGTCAAACTTTTAACAACAGATCCTAAGACAATAGAATTCCCGCTTAGCAGTTGGCCATAGTTAGTTAAATCTCTTTCAGAATTAATGACATAAACTAACCCAAAAGATTGAGCATACGCTTTAATGGCATCCATCACATCAAATTGTTTGATGCCCGCTCGTTCAAAAATGATATCCGAACCCTTTTGATAAACCTCGTTAATGAGTGCCTCAATTTGCTGAGGTTCATCCTCTCTTGAGAGATAATAAACATTTACCTCGATTTCTTCATTAATACTTTGCACTCCTTCTATATAACCCTTTAAATATAACTCACCAATACCTTCATCTTTTTTTTAGCCCAACATATGCTACTTGCTTCATTTTAGCTGGACTATAGTCTGCCTTGAACTCCCTACCAGTGGAGGAAACATGCTTCGCATGGTAGGTGACCCACGGCACAACTATCAAACATTTAGTGTGTCGTGGTAAATGTAGATTTTATTTCTGTTTATATATAGCAGCCATGACTCCCGCAAGATATGCCCCTAATTCGTCACGAAAACGACAACCAATCACATTCGTTTTATTAATAAACTGATCAAGCATGACAAATAAAATTTCAGGATAGGTTGAAACTAATGTTTTAATTTCATCTAAATACACTCCATTTGGAATCACGACTATATCGACCTCTTCGTCAATCAATTCTTTAATCATTATTGTGAACATCTTAGAATTGCAATCATATATGATGCGACCTGTTGTTTTTACTGTTGGAAATTTAGCTTTTATGAGTTGCTTCATCTTCATTAAATGAGATTGGTTAGACGTATAAAAATAATCATTTAAAAAGCCAATTTTTAAAACATCATCTTCTAACCTCCCTGTATCATTTGCGACTTTAGCACTGTTAGTTCGATAACTTATATTGTTCTTTCCTTCTAAGGTGATCTCATTTTGACACGCTGAACAAAACAAAGAAATGATGATTGCCATCAAAAATAATTGAACCATTCCTTTCCTCAACAAAAATAAAACCCTTTTCATAAAATTTGGTTTAATTTTATCATGAATAACATTTATAACAAATAGATAATTTATACTTCTTTATTTTTTTCTACATTCTTAAACTAAAAGATCAACAAATCTCATTCTTAGACTTATTAGCCTCTTTTCTTTAATACAGTACACCCTAAAGATTTAATCTTCACTGATTAGATGAGAGATAAAATAAAAAAGGTGATTCACTTCATCACCTTTTTTATCTATATATAAACAGATAAGTATTCTACATCTAAGATGGCAAACAAAAAATACTG
>JAUMTV010000058.1 GCA_030531025.1 Turicibacter sp. | reverse complement strand
GCTGGTAGGGAAGGGGTCACCTAGCATGCGAAGCATGTTTACTCCACTGCTAGGGAATGGGGTCCACAGCAGTGAGCATGGCGAACAATCCTCCTTTACTGGGGGATGGTCACCTAGAGATTTCTAAAAGAAATCTACTCCTCCGCTACTAGGGCTTAAAAATTTTCTATGAAGAAAATTTATCTGGACTTATATAATATAAGCCTTTTAAATTATGTTGTAATGGGATGAACAATTTTAGTGGAAGGAATTATAGATTGATGATTTTGGTGTAGATTATTCGAACTTAAAAATGTTATAAAACTTAGATTTTTAGATAAATATTTTATAGATCAGACGGCAAAATCTGTTCATTATATGATTAATTTTTTTAGCTGGCTTAACGATGCGATTGAAAAAAGACAATAGTTATGAAAGAAATAGAACAATGTTCTCAAACAGAACTCGTTTAAAGGTATGATTATTCGAATGTTATGATTTAAATCCTTTATCGATTGAAAAGTGAAAACATTTTATGGTAAAAGAATAAACATTCAGAAAATTGCTAATAATAATAGTAATTGTTAGTCTTCTGAGGTGATTAAGGTGGTTGTAACTTTATTTTTATTCTTATCGATATCTATCCTATTATTATTTTTTATTAATCAACTACGTATCACTCAGATTTCACCAGAGCATTTATTTTCTTGGTTAAAGTGGTATGGGTTATGTTTAGTTATTTATTATGTATTATCATCGAATCAATATTATTTTGAACGTGCAAGTTCGTTCGTACTTGAAGCAGTGAATCTAAGTATTTTAATTATCATCTCTTTTGGAATGATGATTTATGTACATCAATATTGTATTGAGAAAGAGCGTGAAAATAAGTTAAAAGAATTAGCAATTGCTTATGCTTTATTAAAAAAGGAAGAGCAAGATCGTCAAGCTGAATCTTTAAAAAAAGAATAAAAGATAGTTTCAAACTATCTTTTTTTAATTGTATAATAAATTAAAATGACAGATTTGGAGGTTTTCTTACATGAAACATATTACGCTTGACGAACAATTAAAAGAAAAGATACCTGGTTATTGTGTTGCTGTTATGTCTTTTGAAATGCTAGTTACATCTACGTCGGATTCTTTAAAAGAAGAAATGACAAAATTGGAACAAGAAGTGATGGAACAGTTAACTTTAGAAATGCTATTAAAAGAACCACGTATTGCAGCAGCACGTGCAGGATATAAAGCATTAGGTAAAGACCCTTCACGTTATCGTTTATCAACAGAGGCATTACTTCGTCGTTTAATTAAAGGTAATGGACTTTATTATGTTAATAATGCTGTTGATATTGGAAATATTTTATCTGCACGAACACAGCGCAGTGTAGCAGTATTAGATGAGGATAAGATTCAAGGAGATGTTTTGATTCGTATTGGGCGAGATGAACCATATGAAGGAATCGGCCGAGGAAATATTAATATTGAAAATATTCCTGTTTATTGTGATGAAGTAGGTCCGTTTGGAACACCAACATCAGATACTCCTCGTACACGTATTACAGAACAGACGAAAAATATTTTACTATTTATTACTTCTTTTAATGGAGTAGATGGTTTATTACAAGATGTGGAATTGGCAAAAGAGTTATTCACACGATTTGGACAAATGACGAATTTTTCATTGGAAATAGTGGAATAATGTTACTATGTATTCTATAGTTGTGATATAATCTAAAAATAGATTTTTATTAATATAAAAAGGGCAATCATTGCAATAGTTTTGAATTTTAGCGAGGTGTTTTTTATGGAAATAGTCAATGAAAATTCAAACTTCATTAAGACGATTATGAAAGAAGATTTAGAGAGTGGTAAGCACAAAGAAATTATTACACGCTTCCCACCAGAACCGAATGGTTACTTACATATTGGTCATGCGAAAGCCATCTTAACAAACTATTTATTAGCTAAAGAGTTTGGTGGAAAAATGAATCTTCGCTTTGACGATACAAACCCAGTTAAAGAAGATGAAGAATTCGTACAAGGAATTATTGAAGATATTAAATGGTTAGGTGTTGAATATAATCAATTATTATTTGCTTCTGATACATTTGAACAAATGTATGAACATGCGGTTAAGTTAATTAAAAAAGGTAAAGCTTACGTTGATGATCAAACACCTGAACAAATGCGTGAAAATCGTGGGACATTAACTCAACCAGGTGTTGAATCACCTTACCGTAACCGCTCTGTTGAAGAAAACTTAGAGTTATTCGAAAATATGCGTAAAGGTGTTTATAAAGATGGAGAAAAAGTATTACGTGCTAAAATTGATATGGCTTCTCCTAACATGAACTTACGTGACCCTGCATTATATCGTATTTTACATACAACTCACCACAATACAGGTGATAAATGGTGTATCTATCCAATGTATGACTATGCTCATCCATTAGAAGATGCATTTGAAGGAATCACTCACTCATTATGTTCATTAGAGTACGAAGACCACCGTCCACTATATGATTGGGTAATTGAAAACTGTGAAACAGAAGCAAAACCTCGCCAAATTGAGTTCGCTCGTTTAAATATGAAAAATACAATCATGTCAAAACGTTATTTAAAACAATTAGTTGATGAAGGTGTTGTTGATGGATGGGATGACCCACGTATGCCAACAGTAGCGGGATTACGTCGCCGTGGGTATACACCAGAAGCAATTACAAACTTCATTCAAGAAGTAGGATTATCAAAAGCAGTAAGTACAGTTGATCCACAAATGTTAGAGCATTTCATTCGTGAAGATTTAAAATTAAAAGCTCCACGTACAATGGCTGTTTTACGTCCATTAAAAGTAGTAATCACAAATTATCCTGAAGGACAAGTTGAATATTTAGATGCTGAGATTAATCCAGAAGTTCCAGAAATGGGGACTCGTCAAATTCCATTCTCTCGCGAAATTTATATTGAGCAAGAAGACTTTATGGAAAATCCAGTTCCAAAATACTTCCGCTTATTCCCTGGAAATGAAGTTCGTTTAAAACATGCTTACTTCATTAAATGTACAGATGTCATTAAAGATGAAGAAGGTAATATTGTTGAAATTCATGCAACGTATGATCCAGAAACAAAATCTGGTTCAGGATTTACAGGTCGTAAAGTTAAAGGAACAATTCACTGGGTAGATGCGACACATAATATTCCAGCAGATTTCCACTTATACGAACCATTATTAATTGAAAATGAGGAGACAGAAGGGTTAACATTCTTAGAGCGCATTAATAAAAACTCTGAAGAAGTATTACAAGGATTTGTTGAAGAAAACATGAAAGATGTAAAACCTAATGACAAACTCCAATTCTTCCGTCATGGATACTTTAATGTTGATCCAAAACGTACAAAAGATGGTAAATTATCATTTAACCGAATCGTATCATTAAAATCAAGCTTCCGTATTTAATGATGCTATTAATACTAAGCTTGCATTAGTATATGTAAGTGATTTATTTGGATTATAGGATATCTTATTATAAAAAGGTTCTAAGAACTAGGACCAATGATAAGTGTATAAAAAACATTTCTGTTTCTATATAGACTTAAAACTCGTAGATTAATATCTTAAATTAATCTACGAGTTTTTTTGTTTGAGAATCAATAATGGTTTAAGTCTTTATATATAAGTCCAGATAAGTTTTTTATATCGGATAACTTTTAGCTGAACTATAGTCTGTCTTATCGTGAAAGCAGTTTTTTAACTAAGCCTGTTATAAAAATGTAAAAAACATTTCTGTTTCTATATATTAGCAAAACCGAAAGGAAAAAAATGTATAAATTAACTCGTTTTTTGTTAGACTAATAAATATGTCTGTTTTATAAATATATTCTCAAAAAATGGCTAATAACAAACAAATGTTTGTTTAATTTAACCTATAAAATTGTTATAATAAAGCGGGGCCCCCAGGTGAGCAAAGCGAACAATCCTCAACAACTGGGGAATGGGCCCCCAGGTGAGCAAAGCGAACAATCCTCAACAGCTGGGGAATAGGCCCCTAGGTGAGCTGAGTGATCTATCCCCAAAAACTGAGGATGAGCCTGTTGATTTCAAAAAATTAGTGTTTCAATGATTAGGGTGATTAATTCCTAATAGGAAGCATAGGTGCCCTTTATGGCCTGTAAAGAATTACAAGTAATCCCTTTGCAATGTGACTGATCATGTTGAATAAGATGAGGGAGATATTTTAATGTTTAATGATCTAAAAGCTTATCTAGACTTATACATTTATAGTTATAAAAGTGAAGTGAGATAGATGAAAATTTTAAGAGGTGAGACAATGAGTCATTTATTAGATAAAATGAATCCACAACAAAAGGAAGCCATTTTAACAACTGAAGGGCCACTATTGGTAATGGCAGGTGCTGGTTCAGGAAAAACACGAGTATTAACACATCGTATTGCATATTTAATGTCTGAGAAACAAGTATCTCCTTATAATATTCTTGCAATTACCTTTACTAATAAAGCAGCTCGTGAAATGAAAGAACGTGTAGAAAAATTAATTGGTGAGCGTGGAAAAGATGTTTGGATTTCAACATTTCACTCGATGTGTGTCCGTATTTTAAGACGTGATATTGATTTAATCGGATACGACTTAAACTTTGGGATTTTAGATGATGCAGACCAACTAAGTGTCATTAAAACTGTAATGGAAGATTTGAACTTAGATCCAAAGCGTCAGTCTCCAAAATATTTCTTATCACAAATTAGTAATGCGAAAAATGAACTGAAAACGCCTAGCGATTTAAATAAAGAGTTTGAGAATGAAGATGTAATTCGTGTCTATGAAAAATATCAACAGAAATTATTTAAAAATAACCGTGTAGACTTTGATGACTTATTAATGTTAACTGTTCATTTATTTGAAAAGCATCCAGAAGTTTTATCTTTCTATCAAAATAAGTTTCAGTATATTCATATTGATGAGTATCAAGATACGAACCATGCTCAATATAAGATTGTTACATTATTAGCAGAAAAATTCCGAAATATCTGTGTTGTGGGTGATTCAGATCAGTCAATTTATAGTTGGCGTGGAGCGAATATTGAAAATATTTTATCGTTTGAGAGTGACTATCCAGATGCATCTGTTGTTTTACTTGAACAAAATTATCGTTCCAAACAGATGATTTTAAATGCTGCTAATGATGTCATTAGAAATAATAGTGGACGTCGTGATAAACAATTATGGTCTGATCGTGGTGAAGGTGAAGTGATTGAATATCATCGTGCTGCTGATGGAGACGTTGAAGCAACCTATATTGTAGATAAAATTGCTTATATGAGACGCGATACTTATGATTATCATGATTTTGCAGTTTTATATCGTACGAACTCTCAATCACGTGCTATAGAGCAAGCATTACTTCGTCAAAATATTCCTTATCGATTAGTTGGAGGACAAAGTTATTTTAAGCGTAAAGAGATTAAAGATTTAATGGCTTACTTACGTTTAATCTGTAATCCAGATGACGATTTATCATTTGTTCGTGTCGTTAATGAACCTAAACGTGGAATTGGAGCAGCATCAATTGATAAATTATCACAATTTGCAGCAGAATCAGAATTATCACTAATGGCATCTATCCAAGATGCAACAGGTGTAGTTGCCAAAGCGACATTAAACAAATTGATGGATTTTAAAACGATGATTTATATACTTCGTGCTCAAATCGAGGATCATTCATTAGCTAGCTTTATTGATTTAGTATTAAGCCAAACAGGATATCTTGAGATGTTAGAAAATGAAAATACGATTGAGGCAGATAGTCGTATTGATAACTTAGGTGAATTTAAATCAATGGCCACACAATTTGAAGAAGTTGATTTAGATGAGATTTTAGCGGAAGAAGAAAGCGAAGAACGTGCTGAACACTTACCAACAATGACAAAGTTGATTATTTTATTAAATGATTTAATGTTACAAACAGATACTGAGACTGAAGAAGAAGCGAATGAATCTAAAGTAACATTAATGACGATTCATGCAGCTAAAGGATTAGAGTTCCCAGTTGTCTTTATTTGTGGATTTGAAGATGGAATTTTTCCACTTCGTTCAGCGATTGAACAAGGAGCAGATGATTTAGAGGAAGAACGTCGTCTAGCGTATGTTGCTATTACACGTGCAGAAGATCTTTTATTCATTACTAATGCACAAAGTCGTTATCAATATGGAATGCGTTCTGCTAATCCAGAATCAATGTTTATCAAAGAAATTTCAGATAGATATTTAAATAAAACAGGTATTGAATCTCGTCCTCGACCTTCATTTACACTTCAAGAAGCATTACAGTCGAAAGCACCTAAGCGTCAAATTAAAACAGTGAGTTTAAATTCTGATTCTTCATGGGCAAGTGGTGATAAGGTAGAGCATGATACATTTGGAGAAGGTGTTGTTGTAGGTGTTAAAGGTGAAGTTATTTCAATTGCCTTTAGTGCACCACATGGAATTAAAAAATTAATGGGATCACATCCAGCATTAAAAAAACGCTCATAATGAATCGTAAAGGAGGATGGATTTATGTCAAGAGAACGTGTTGAAGAATTGACGAAATTATTAAATCAATATAATAGAGAGTATTATGTATTAGATAAACCGAGTGTCAGTGATCGTGAGTATGACCGATTAATGCAAGAATTAATTGAGCTAGAATCTCAATTTCCAGAATTAAAATCACCGACATCCCCAACTGTCCGTATAGGAGGAGCTGTCTTAGAAGGGTTTAATAAAGTTCAACATGAGAAGCCAATGTTATCATTAGCAAATGCTTTTAATGAAAATGATTTACGTGATTTTGATAGTCGTGTTCGTAAAGTGTCACCACATATTACTTATGTTTGTGAGTTAAAGATTG
This sequence comes from Turicibacter sp., assembly GCA_030531025.1. Next base: position 14,248 of record JAUMTV010000058.1, on the reverse strand, counting down.
ATGGATTAGCAGTGACTTTACATTATCGTGATGGGCATTTTGTTCAAGGAGCGACACGTGGAGATGGTGTAGTTGGTGAAGATATTTCTGAAAACTTAAAGACGATTCAGACGATTCCACTTCATATTTCATATACTGAGCCACTTGAAGTTCGTGGAGAAGTTTATATGTCTAAGGGGACTCTTGAAAAGTTAAATAAGCAGCGTGCAGAAAAAGGAGAAGAATTATTTGCAAATCCTAGAAATGCAGCAGCGGGATCTTTACGTCAATTAGACTCAAAAATTGCAGCTAAACGTGAATTAGCAATGTTTTGCTATTCGGTTCCAAGTGCACCTGAATTAGAATGTTCAACACATGAAGAAAGTTTACAAAGGATTGAAGACTTAGGCTTTAATGTCAATCCAAATCGTGAAGTTTGTCATTCAATTGATGAAGTTTTAGCATATATTGAAAAATGGTCAACGGCTCGTTTTGACTTACCATATGAAATTGATGGAATTGTTATTAAAGTAAATCAATTAGATGAACAAGAAAAGTTAGGATCAACAGTAAAAAGTCCTCGTTGGGCGATTGCTTATAAGTTTCCAGCAGAAGAAGTAGAAACTATTTTAAAAGATATTATTTTTACAGTTGGGCGTACTGGAATGGTAACACCTAATGCTGTGTTAGAACCTGTTCGTGTGGCAGGAACTCGAGTTAGCCGTGCAACATTACATAATGAAGATTATATCAAAGAACGTGATATCCGAATTCATGACCGTGTCGTTATTCGTAAAGCAGGAGAAATTATTCCTGAAGTTGTGAAGCCAGTGATTGATGCACGTAATGGAGATGAAGTTCCATTTGAAATGATTCAAGAATGTCCACGTTGCGGAAGTGATTTAGTACGTGAAGCGGGAGAGGCAGATCACTATTGTTTAAATATTGATTGTCCAGCTCGTATTGTTGAAAGTTTATGTCACTTTGTGTCACGTGATGCAATGAATATTGAAGGACTAGGAATAAAAGTTGTTGAACAATTATACGATCATCAATTAATTGCGAATGTAGCAGATATTTATAAGTTGCAAAAAGAACAACTACTACCACTTGAACGTATGGGAGAAAAGAAAGTTACTAACTTACTAACAGCCATTGAAAATAGTAAACAAAATAGTCTAGAGAAGTTATTATTTGGTTTAGGAATTCGTCATGTTGGAAGTAAGACTGCTAAGGTGTTGGCAGCATATTTTGAAACAATTGATGCATTAATGAATGCAACATTTGAAGATTTTAAGGGGATTTCTGAAATTGGTGATGTAATTGCAAACAGTATTCTTCATTACTTCTCACAAGAAGCGAATATGAACTTGATTCAAGAATTAAAAGAATTAGGATTAAATATGAATTATACTGGAATTAAAGCTTCTGCGAGTGAAACGAATGAGTTTTATGGAAAAACAGTTGTATTAACAGGAACGTTAATGACATTATCTCGTAAAGAAGCGGGTGCAAAGTTAGAAGTTTTAGGTGCTAAAGTTTCAGGAAGTGTAAGTGCTAAGACTGACTTCTTAGTTGCTGGGGAAAAAAGTGGATCAAAACTTAAAAAAGCACAAGAATTAGGGGTTACAGTTATTGACGAAGAGACAATGTTAAAAATGATGGGTGAATAGGAGGAGTTTGATGAAGCGTTTCTATTTATTATTAGTTAGTTTTTTATGTAGTATTAGTGTTTTAATGGGGTGTACTAAACCCCCAACGCCATCTGTTCAGGAAGGAACAAGTGATGAAGAAACATTAACTAAGAAGTGGTTATCGAATGAAGCAACAACCGATTATTATCGAACGATACTACCATATAAGTCTAGTCCAACTCGTGGTTTAATTTACTCATCCAAGTATTCAAAAGTAGATAATCGCTATGATATTGACAATTTTGAATTAGCGTTAATGCGTGAATCTCAATCTTATTTTGATCCGAAGAATGTTTATTTTCAAGAAGGTCAATATTTAACAAAAGAAGTCGTAAGACAAATGCTTTCAAAAAAGAAAACACAAGCGGAGTTAGAGGCACAGTTAGAAATTGATTCTAATTATGTAGATTTAGGTTTAAATCCATCTTTAGATGAGACAATTAACATTAATGGAATTGAAGTAAATAGTCCCGTTTATCTAGCGTATTTACTTGAACAAGATTATTTGATTCAAGAAGGGGACGAAACCATTTTAAGTGGTGTGACTATTGGATTGGCATTAAACCCATATCAATCATGGGAAAATGAGTTAGATTACACGCAAACAGTCGCTTTAGATGAAGCAACCTTGATTTCAAAAGGACAAGAAATTGCTCAACAAGTTATTGAGATTTTACGTACACAAGAAGAACTAAAATCTGTTCCAATTATGATTGGACTATACATCGTTGAAGAAGGAAATGCAGTCATACCAGGTCATATGGTAGCTAAAACATTAGTTGCAGCTGACAGTGAACAAATTAAAGATTGGGAAAAAGTTAATGAACACTACTACTTACTGCCAAGTAATGAGACGCTATCCTTTGATTCTAATTTATCTACTCAGTATAGTTCTTTTAAAGAGGTAATAAAAGAGTATTATCCACATTACTATGGAATTGTAGGCGTAGCACATTTTATAGATAGCAAGTTAGAAAGTTTGGAAATTACGGTTAACATTGATTTCTATGGTCTAGCTGAAAAGTTATCCTTCCATCAATTGTTAAGCCAACTTATAAAAGAAACATTTTCTCCAGAATATAATATTAATGTTGTAGTTCGATCGAGTGATGAAATTTATGGGGTATTGTTACATCCAGCTAATAGTGATGAAGTCGTATTAAGATTAACAAGCTGGAAATAAGAGTATTTTTGAAAGAGGATGAAATGAAGAAGTTATTTTGGCGTTTAACGATGATGTTCTGGGGATTATTTAGTATTGTTCTGTTATCCTTTCTAATTACTTTTTATTTAAATTATGAAAAGAGTTATTCACAGAAGTTGTTAGAAATTGATAATCAAGTTAAAGAAGTTGTAAGCATTATTGATGGAAACTTTAAAGAGTACACTCGAATAGTAAAATTAGAACAATTTAGAGCCGTCTCTATTTTGCAAGAAAATTTAGAAGTTTTTGAAACGATGGATTCCCAGGAAATTGAGCGTCTATTGAATGAACAATCACTAAATAATTGGGAGGATATGACGGAAGCAGAAAGGTTATTTTATCTAGCTTATTTAAAAACAGTTGAAGTAGTAAATAGAGTATTACCTCATGTCAAAGAGTTATATAAAGATGAGCATGAAATTATTGATTTTATGTTTATTCCTTTTTATGATGAGTCGATGAATCAAACGATTTTTGTGGAAAAATTGAATCAATCACAACATATCGAACTAAAAGATGGATTATTTATTCTTAATGAATCGATAAAGAATAAGGATCAAATTTGGTCAGCTTATCAAGAAGTTAAATGGCAAGGTAAAGTATTAGGTTATCTCCAACTCAGCTTTTATACAATTAATCCTAAAAATATTGTTTTGGATGTAGGGCTTAATGGAGCTCTTTATTATGTAGATAATCAACTATATACAGAAAATAATCTTTCGCCTAAGTTGAATGAAATATTATCAACGGCTAGTTTTGAAGAAGCATCCTATATTTTGAAAGATGAAGGTTATTATTTAAGTCAACATACTTCCGAAGTTATTAATTTAAAAATTATTCATTATGAATCGAAAGATCAGTTGCGATTAGAAGTGATTGCTCAAATGATTAGCTTATTTGAGTTAAGTACTATTCTTTTAAATATTTTATTTTTATTCGTATCTTATATTTTGTTTATGTCGATTGTGAAACCATGTTACTTGCTCATTAATTACGTAAAACGCTGTGGGGAAGGAAATTATACAATTCCTTCGAATCTTAGTCATAGTTGGAGATCCTCTTTTTTAATGGTTAGAAATGCTTATTTAGAAAATGAAAGATTACTGAATGTAAAAGGTAGCCAAAGTCAAGAATTAGAGTATGCTTGGAAACGTGCACTTGTAGCCAGCCAAGCGAAGACCCACTTCTTAGCTAAAGTCTCTCATGAATTAAAAACTCCTTTAAATGCAATTAAAGGGTATGTTCAACTTTTAAAGTTAAGCATTGATCATCCAAAGCAAAGAAAACAGCTTGATATTATTGAACACTCGAGTGATCTATTACTGAAGCAAGTTAATGAATTGCTTGATTTTTCAATGATTGAAGATGGAAAAGTTAAATTATCTATTGAGCAAATTGATATTTTCCAAACAGCTCATAAAGTTGAGGAATTATTCGTGATTGATGCAGCTAATAAAGGAATAGAGTTAAAAGTCACTATTGATGAGTCTATTCCTCATGAGCTATATGGAGATGAAGACCGTATTAAACAAATTATTATAAACTTAGTTTCTAATGCTATTAAGTTTACTGATATTGGAGAAATTAAAGTTAGTTTTGACTTAGATTATCAAAATGAAACGGAAGCTTATTTAAGTATTAAAGTAAATGATACTGGTAAAGGAATTGCGCCTAATAAACTGGAGTCAATTTTTGAAGCATTTACCCAAGAGAATAATACAATTTCAAGACGCTATGGCGGAACAGGATTAGGATTAAGTATTTCAAAGCGTTTAGCAAATGTCATGGGTGGAAATTTAACAGTAGAAAGTACATTAGAAGTAGGTTCAACCTTTACACTATTTTTACCTTTAGCCAAAACGTTAGTTGAAGAAGATGAATGTTAAAAAGAAAGCAAGAGGTGAATTTAAATGAATGATAAAATTATTGTAAAAGGCGCAAGAGAGCAAAATTTAAAAAATATTGATGTAGAAATTCCTCGAAATCAATTAGTTGTTTTAACGGGACTATCAGGTTCAGGAAAATCATCACTTGCTTTCGAAACAATTTATGCAGAAGGACAACGACGTTATGTAGAAAGTTTATCTGCATATGCCCGACAGTTTTTAGGGAATATGGAAAAGCCAGATGTTGACTCGATTGAAGGACTTTCACCTGCTATTTCAATTGATCAAAAAACAACAAATCGAAATCCCCGTTCAACAGTAGGGACAGTAACAGAAATTTATGATTATTTACGTTTATTATTTTCTAGAATTGGTAAGCCAGTTTGTCCGACACATGGTGTAGAAATTCAGGCTCAATCTGTGGAACAAATGGTTGATCGCTTATACGAATATCCTGAGCGAATTCGTATGCAGATTTTAGCACCAATCGTTGTTGGAAAAAAAGGAACTCATGTAAAAGTTTTAGAACAATTAAAAAAAGATGGTTATGTTCGAGTTCGCGTTAACGGAGAGATGCGAGATTTAGATGAAGAAATTAACTTAAATAAAAATAAAAAGCATACAATTGAAGTTATCGTTGATCGAATTTCCTTAAGACCCGATGCTAGTGCAAGGGTAGCAGATTCTATTGAAACAGCTTTGAAACTTGGTGATGGAAAAGTATTAGTAGATGTGATTGGAGAAGAAGAGTTAGTGTTTAGTGAGCATTTCTCCTGTCCGTATTGTGATTTTTCAGTAGGTGACTTAGAGCCACGTATGTTTTCATTCAACTCTCCTTTTGGAGCCTGTCCTGAGTGCAGTGGACTTGGTGTCCAAAAGAAAATTGATGTTGATTTACTTATTCCAGATCCAAAGCTATCAATTGCACAAGGAGCTATTCGTGGATGGGAAAAGGAAGAAAATTATGGGCGAAAACTTTTAGATACTGTTTGTCGCCATTACGGGATTGACTTAGATAAACCATTCGAAGATTTAACTGAAAAAGAAAAAAATATCATTCTATACGGAACAACAGAGCCTATTCATTTTCAGTTACAATCTGAAAGTGGAATTAAGCAAGAGAAATTCGATTTATATGAAGGTGTTGTAAATAACTTAGAGAGACGTTATATTGAGACAAACTCTTCTTTCATGCGAGAGTGGATTGAAGGTTTTATGTCTGATTTAACATGTAAAAAGTGTGATGGAAAACGCCTATCAGAAGAAGCATTATCTGTTTTAGTCGATGGAAAAAATATCAATGATTTTACAGATTTATCAATTCAGGAAGCTTTAGATTTTATTAAAAATTTAAACTTAAGCGAGAAAGATAAAGTTATTGCGAATTTAATTTTAAAGGAGATTGTTGAACGATTAAGCTTCTTAGTTAATGTAGGTTTAGATTATTTAACACTGAGTCGTTCAGCAGGTTCACTTTCAGGAGGAGAAGCTCAACGCATTCGTTTAGCAACCCAAATTGGTTCACGATTATCAGGAGTTTTATATGTCTTAGACGAGCCATCGATTGGGCTACATCAACGAGACAATGATCGCTTAATAGAAACGCTTAAATCGATGCGTGATTTAGGAAATACATTAATTGTTGTTGAACACGATGAAGATACAATGATGGCTTGTGATTATTTAATTGATATTGGTCCGGGTGCAGGAATTCATGGAGGACAGATTGTAGCTCAAGGAACGCCAGAAGAAGTGATGCAGAATGAAAACTCAATAACAGGCCAGTACTTAAGTGGAAGAAAGCAAATTTATTTACCAAAAGAGCGTCGAAAAGGTAATGGAAACTTTATCGAATTAAAGGGTGCGAAAGAAAATAATTTAAAAAATGTTAACCTCTCAATTCCAATGGGAATTATGAATGTTGTAACAGGTGTTTCAGGTTCAGGAAAGTCAACATTGATTAATGATATTTTATATCGTTCAATTGCATCAAAGCTTTATCGTACTAAGGATAAACCAGGTAAGCATAAAGAGTTAAAAGGAATTGAATATATCGAGAAGATTATTGATATCGATCAATCCCCAATTGGGCGTACACCACGTTCAAATCCTGCAACTTATACAGGCGTATTCGATGATATTCGTGACTTATTTGCATCTACAAATGAAGCAAAGGTTCGTGGTTATCAAAAAGGTCGATTCTCCTTTAATGTTAAAGGTGGGCGCTGTGAAGCTTGTCGAGGCGATGGACTTTTAAAAATTGAAATGCACTTCTTACCAGACGTTTATGTTCCATGTGAAGTTTGTAATGGGAAACGTTATAATCGTGAGACATTAACAGTAACATATCGTGGGAAAAATATCGCTGATGTTTTAGAAATGACGATAGAAGATGCATATGTATTTTTTGAACATCATCCGAAAATTGCACGTAAGTTAAAAACATTATGTGACGTAGGTCTTGGTTATTTAAAACTTGGACAACCGGCATCTACTTTATCTGGAGGAGAAGCACAACGCGTTAAATTAGCTTCTGAACTTCATCGTCGTATTACAGATAAAACTGTTTATATTTTAGATGAGCCTACAACCGGATTACATGTTGATGATGTTAAACGTTTACTAAAGGTATTAAATCGTATGGTTGAAGAAGGGGCGACGATTATTATTATCGAACATAATTTAGATGTCATTAAGACAGCTGATTATATTATTGACTTAGGTCCAGAAGGTGGAACACGTGGTGGAACAATTATTGCAAAAGGTACACCGGAGGAAGTGGCCAATGTAGACGGTTCTTATACAGGAAAGTATTTAAAGAAAATTTTAGCTCGTGATCAACAACGACAATCATAGAAAAAAGCTCTGCTGAATGCAGAGTTTTTTTAAAAAAATTAATTCCAATTTTGGATATGTTAGATAAAAGGTGAATTATCTGGTTTAGACAAAAAACTCTATCAAAATTAGGAAAAATAGCGAAAAACGAACATAATGTGTTTTTTTCTTCACTTAATGTGTCCTGTTTGTGTAAAAAGTGTATTAAACCTAGATTTAACCGGGCTTTGCAGTTGACCTTCTTTTTGCTCACGTGCTATGATAGGCACGTCGTAAGCTCACTCTAGAAAGATTACTTGCTTGTTTATCGGACGTAAAGAAGGAGGTGAACTGTTGCTAAAAAGCTCACCCCCATACAAAGAATGGGCGGTAGTCATTTTAGGCAACAGGCGCATGAGATGAAACGAGATCTAATTGCATTTATTATGTCATTATGCGTAATTGTAGTTGGAATCTACGCTGTCATGCAATCCAACTTGAAGGAAGTAAACATCAATGATAATGGAGAGCTGAATACATTCACCACATATCAACAAACGGTGAATGGCTTGCTTAAAGAGCAAGGAATAAGAGTTGGAAATTTCGATGATATGAATGTAAGTTTTGATGATCAAGTCTACGATGGAATGGACATTGAGATTAGTCGTGCACAGTCAGTAGTTATTAATGACGGTGGAATCAAAACTTTGGTCATGACAACAGAATCAACAGTAAATGATGTATTAAAAGAACGTAGCATTGAGCTAGGTTCAAATGATGAGATTTCAGTCGCTAAAACTTCTTTAGTTGAAGGAGATATGGAGATTGAAATTACACGTGTAGAAAAAGCATACGAATCAGTGTTTGAAGAAATAAATTTAAATACAGAGTATGTTTACACAGACGACATTCCACAAGGGGAACAAGAAGTATGGAATGAAGGTTCGCCAAAAGTAGTCGAACACGTCATCGAAAAGGTTTATAAGAATGGAGAACAGGTCGAAGAAACTGAAGTAAAGACGAATGTAGTTGACGAAGGTCAAACTAAAACGATTGCAATTGGAACGGGTCCAATTACATCTTTCGTTGCTAATATGACTGCATATGATACAAACTGTGCAGGATGTGGAACACGAGTTGCGTGTAAACCATACCCAGATATTAGCTCAACCATTTACTATAATGATAGTACGTATGGTTCAGTTCGTATTGTTGCCGCTGGACAAGATTATCCATGTGGAACAATTGTAGATATTGATGGTATTGGTAAAGCGATTGTTTTAGATCGCGGAAGTGCTATTACCGGAAATGATTTAGATTTACTGGTCAATACAAATCCATGGGATTTTGGCCGAAAGTACAAACAAACTAAAGTCCTCAGATTGGGCTGGTAATCTTTCATTTACAAAGCGTATTTACTGCTAAAATTTTATATGCTTATAAAGGGATGGACAGTTAGTGAAAGTTCTTACGACAATCAATAATTAATCTCATTAGCTGAAGCTGTAAATAGTAATTACGTGTTTTGTAAATATATAAAGAGTTCGTTGACTTTAACGATAATCGATTAAAGTTAGCGGACTTTTTTTATATCTAAAACTAAAGTTTAATAAAATGGAGTATAATAATTAAATCAATTAATCGGAAATGTAATTTACAACAATTACTAAAACTATTGTGATAGAATTGACTTATGATACAATAGAATTGACTAGTTTGAGGAGGATGTGGCGTGAATCAGAATAAGGATGCAAAATCAAATCATGAAATCATTGATGAACAAGATGTGATTGAAAATCTTTTAGATGGAAATGCTAAACAAAGAAGTAGTCAAACAAAAAATGAAGATGGCTCTATTCAACAACGACAAATTATCTATACTAAACATGTAGGTTGTTTTGATCTTAAATCAATGCTCATTAATTTAGTAGTTTATACAATAGTTTTAATGGTGACTAGTGGTTTGTTTGAAGGATTTTATATTTCAAGTTTTTGGAATGCATTAAATACAGCTTTAGTTATGTCAGTTTTAAATATTATCTTAAAACCCATTATTGTCATCATAACATTGCCATTAACTATTATGACCTTTGGATTGTTTTATGTTGTTGTGAATGGTTTTTTATTGTGGGTTGCAGATTATTTAATGGGACCATCATTCGAGATTAATTCATTTGGACTAGCTATTTTAGCTTCAGTTTTTATTTCATTATTACGTATCGGAATTAATCATTATATTTTAAAAGAAGATTCTTTAAAGGTTAATGTGTAAGTACATATAATTAGCCGAATTCTCTCATAGTCATTATATACACAATTTAATTTGGTGGTGAAAAAGTTATGAATGTAGTAACAGTTCAAGATTTAGTAGAAGAATTAAAGTTAGAAGTAATCTCACAAGAGGCATCATTAGATCGTCGAATCACTGAACAAATGCTGTCACGTCCAGGAATGGAATTAACAGGAGTAGTTGAGTATTTTCGAGACAGTGCAAAGCGACGTGTCCAAATTATTGGGACAAAAGAGTGGTTATATCTTCAATCATTAGATAGTGAGGTTCGACGTGAACGTGCACGCGTGTTATTCACAGATGAAACGCCTGTCATTGTATTTTCAAAGAATTTTGAAATTCCAGAGGAAATGATCGAGTTATCACAACAAGCCGGTGTTCCTTTAGTTCGAAGTGAAAAGGAAACAACAGTATTATTTACTGCTATTTCAAACTACTTAGAAGAAGCTTTATCACCAATTGAATCTGTGCATGGAGTGCTAGTAGATGTAAATGGGATTGGTGTATTAATTACTGGGAAAAGCAGTATCGGTAAAAGTGAGACAGCCTTAGAGCTTATTCATCGTGGGCATCAATTAATTGCTGATGATCGTGTAGATATCTTCGAGAAAGAGCCAGGTCTTGTTGTTGGGCGCGCACCAGAATTATTACAACAGTTTATTGAAGTGCGTGGAATCGGAATTATTAACGTTGTAGAAATGTTTGGAGCACGTGCTTATCGCCATAAAAAACGTATTACATTAATGATTGAACTAGAAGACTGGAATAATGAAAAAATTTATAACCGTATCGGATTATCAGATGAAACGACACGTTTATTTAATACGGATATTACGAAGATTACTATTCCAGTTCGTCCAGGTCGTTCAATTGCATCTTTAATTGAGGTTGCAGCAATGAATCACCGTTTAAAGGTGATGGGCTATAATGCGGCAGAGGACTTTACAAATCAATTAAATAATTATATTAAGACTAAAAGTAGCAATTAATTAAGGTGAGGTCATTTGAACCTCATCTTTCACTAAGTAAGAGATGGAGGAGATCATGTGGATCATTCAACAATTGAACCACTAAATCGTGTCTTTTTACAGCTAGGTCCTATTACGATTTATTGGTATGCCGTTCTAATTATGTCTGGTGTAGCTTTAGGGCTTTTTTTAGCGATTAGAGAAGGTAAGCGAATGGGGATTAATTCGGAGTTTTTTTACGATTTAGTGACATATGGATTACCGATTTCAATTATAGGGGCACGAATTTATTACGTAAGCTTTATGTGGGATTATTATTCAACATATCCAGAAGATATAATTAAAATTTGGCAAGGTGGAATTGCCATTCATGGTGCTATTATTGCCGCCTTTATTTTTGGTTATTTCTTCTGTAAGAAAAGAAAAGTTTCAATTTGGTTGACTGCAGATATTGCTTCTGCAAGTTTTATTATTGCCCAGGCGATTGGCCGATGGGGAAATTTTATGAATCAAGAAGCTCATGGTGGAGTCGTTCCTGGAGCAACACTCGATGCTCAACGTGAATTTTTACAATCTCTGTTTATTCCGGAATTCATTGTAAATAATATGTATATAAATGGCGCATACTATCATCCAACATTTTTATATGAGTCATTATGGAATATCATTGGATTTTTAATTATTATCTTTATCTTAAGAAAATTATCAAAATTATTAGTCGGAGAGATTGCCGCTTTTTATGCGATTTGGTATTCAATTGGGCGATATATTGTAGAAGGAATGCGTACTGATAGTTTAATGCTAACAGAATCGATTCGTATGGCGCAATTTATCTCGATTGTGACTGTTCTATTAGTTGCTGGGGGAGTCATTTATAGACGTATGGCAAAGAAAAATTTAGTGACTTATCAAAGTTTCTATGTAAAAAACAGTCATAAGTCGTAGAAAAGTAAAATAAGATAAGATAGAAATCAATAATATAAGGAGGAACAAATGCTAAAAGCTATTTTATTTGATTTAGATGGAACATTATTAAACACGAATCATCTAATTTTTAATTCGTTTCGTCAGGCATTTGATGAGCTCCTTTTGGATCAGCGTTTGAGTGATGAGGAAATTATCGATTGTATTGGACCGACACTTCATCAAACAGGAGCAAAATATTTTCCCAAAAATCCTGAACAATTCGTACAGTGTTATCGTCATTATTATCAAATGAATCATGATGAGATGATTGAAGTATTTCCAGGTGTGATTGAAATGCTCGATTCATTAAAGAATCTAGGATTAAAGCTTGTTATTGTAACTTCAAAAAAACGTGATATGACCATAAAGGGGTTAAAATATACTAAGCTTTATGATTATTTTGATTTAATTGTTTCCTCGGATGATATTTCTCAGCCCAAGCCACATCCTGAACCAATTGAAACAGTATTAAAATATTATCATTTAAATCAGGATGAATGTTTGATGGTTGGTGATAATTCACATGATATTGAATGTGCCAACCATGCCGGTGTAAAAAGTGTTGCTGTTGGTTGGGCAATGCGTGGTGCGGATTATTTGAAAATCTATCATCCTACTTATATAATAAATGAAGCAAATGATTTACTGAATGTTTTAAAAAAGGAAGGTATTTAAAATGGAAAAAGTTTATGATTTAGCAATTATCGGTGCTGGTCCTGCAGGAATGACAGCTGCAATTTATGCGGCACGTGCAAGTTTATCTGTTGTTATGATTGAGCGTGGAGCACCAGGTGGTCAAATGGTCAATACATTTGAAATTGAAAACTATACAGGATTTGAAAAAATCTCTGGACCAGACTTATCAATGAAAATGTTTGAACATGCACAAGCTACTGGAGCAGAGTATGCGTATGGTAATGTTGAGAATGTAACAGTTGCCGAAGATGGTACTAAAACTATTGATTGCGGGGATCATAAAGTCCATGCAAAAACAATTATTGTCGCAACAGGAACAAAGCATCGATTATTAAATGTTCCAGGTGAAAATGAATTATCTGGACGTGGAATTTCATGGTGTGCAGTATGTGACGGTGCCTTTTTCCGTGGTAAAAAAGTTGTAGTGGTTGGTGGTGGAGACTCTGCTGTCGAAGAAGCGATCTATTTAGCAGGATTAGTTGAAAAAGTAACAGTAGTTCACCGTCGTGATGAATTACGTGCACAAAAAGTATTACAACAACGTGCTTTTGCAGATGAGAAAATTGAGTTTGTTTGGGACTCAGTTGTAGAATCATTTGAAGAAGCTAATGGAAAATTAGGAGCAGTTAAAGTTAAAAATGTTAAAACAGGAGAAATCTCTGAAATTGAGGCTGACGGAGCATTTATTTATATTGGATTAGATCCTATTACAGATATGATTAAAGAATTAAACGTAACAGATGACGCAGGATATGTAACAGTTGATCATGCAATGATGACACCAGTTCCAGGTGTATTTGCTGCTGGAGATGTGATCAGTAAAGAGCTTCGTCAAGTTGTAACAGCAGTAAATGATGGAGCAATTGCTGCACAATCAGCATTTAAATATATTGAAACAAACCTTCGATAATTAAATATTAATAAAAAATAAAACTAATTTCGTTTAATACATGTAGCCTTTATATCATAAAAATAATAAGAGTAATAAAAGAAAACTGATAATCTTTAGTTGTTTAGATTATTAAGTTTTCTTTTTTTGACCATAAGAAGGAGGAAAAAAATGAAAGTTACATGAGCTGTATTATTAGATACAATGAAAATTTGGCCACTATTTATAGTGGTGTCAACTAGGACCTGTAATTGGAGAAATCAGTGGATGTATTCAACAGTGTGGTGCTTCAGTGGCTGCTTCAAGTTTGTATGCGACTCGAGCGATTACTTTAGGGACATTAATTACTGTTTTTATCTCAACGTCTGATGAGGCAATTCTTTTAATGATGACGTATCGTGAGCAATGGCCGTTTATTATTTTGTTATTAATAATAAAAGTATGTTATGCAATTATTGTAGGAGAGCTTGTGGATAAATTATTTAATGCTAAAGACAGCCCTCATAATCACACTTTTTCACAGTATATGAGGCTTGATGATAGCCATGAACACAATCTTTTGTTAAGATCAATTATTTGTTCATTGAAAGTCGTTATTTTTTTATTTTTGATGACGTGTTTGATGAACATGATAATGATGCTAGTTGGTGAAGAGATATTAGAAAACTGGCTATTAAAAACAGCAAGCTGGAAACCTTTTGTTTCAGCGGCTATTGGATTACTGGTATTGTTTAAAGAGAAGCCATCGTTATACGAAAATATAATGATTGTTCTATATATAAACAGATAAGTATTCTACATCTAAGATGGCAAACAAAAAATACTGATATCCTTTATTTATAAAGACACCCTATCGTCCAGG
>JAUMTV010000335.1:809-1102 GCA_030531025.1 Turicibacter sp. | reverse complement strand
TGGTCATTGAATAGATAGATTAAACCTAATCTTTCCAAATTAACTAATGAGTTTGATGTTTTTTCTACTAATTCCATATCTAATTTATAATCTTTGATTTGTGTTGCTAAGGCATGCTCTAGAATTATTTTTTTTCCACCACCAGTTGCGTCAAGTGCGTAATTAACCATAGGGATACCATCAAGTAAATCATATCCATTTGATATCTCAACTAAATGTTGAGCATCAGTAGCTGATAACTGTTTGATAATTTCTACAAAAGAAGGATGTACTGAATCTACTTTTTCTTTATT
>JAUMTV010000335.1:0-799 GCA_030531025.1 Turicibacter sp. | reverse complement strand
AAGAAGCGATTAATGAAGAAAACATAGCACGTAAATCTTCTTCTTCAAAATAATATTTTGATGCCTCTAATATCGGACCGACAATATGCATTTTGGCTTCAATTAAGTTTTCACTTGGAATTTGCTCAATTTTATTGTCAAGTTCTGCTTTAAAAGATTCTATGGATTTTTGACGTTTATATCTTACCTTTTCTAGTTTTGTGTCAAGTCCCCCAAAAACTAATTCCCATGCAGTTGAAAGTGTATTTCCTGCTGATGAACCTAATGATTTAGCTACTGGTGTTGCTACTTCTTTTATAGGTTCTGACAGACACTCTGGGGCTTCAATTTTCAATGTGTGAGTTCCCATTGCATTACTCCTCTCTGTTCATTAATATAATAGTATGATACCAAAAATTCATCAATTTTGAAATATGATATCCAATACTTGTCATTTCAAAACTCAACAGTATTGACACGCTTATCACCATGTGGTAATATCAGTATATCGAATCGTTTCATAACTAGGTGTCATAAGTGTTAAAGATAATGGAGGCTAAGTGCTATGATTTATGGATATTGTCGTGTGAGTACAACAGGACAGGTTGAGGGGAATTCATTAGAACAACAGGAGCAACAGATTTTAAATGATTATCCAACAGCAATCATATATAAAGAAAGTTATACAGGAACTAAAACAGATAGACCAATCTTCAATGAGTTGCTAGATAAGTTAAAAAGTGGCGATATGTTGGTTGTGACTAAGTTGGATAGATTTGCACGCTCACTATCACAAGGTAACGATTTAGTCACAAAATTA
>JAUMTV010000057.1 GCA_030531025.1 Turicibacter sp. | reverse complement strand
AGCTTGTGCATATGCTTTTGGGTTAGGAATAATAATCCCTGATGTCGCAATACTAAAAGCTAACGTGCTATTTAGTAGCTTCTTAAAAAAAGTGGTCCTCATAATACCCTCCATAAATTAGTTTTTAGTTACCATATAGTTGTCATGAAAATGGCCTCTCCATATTAACAACTAATGGAATTATACCAAAAAATCATCATTTTTTTATAAATTTTATGTTAATAATTGTTATTTTTTGAATAAAAAGTATATAAAACACAAAAAAAGGCGAATTAAATCACCTTTTACTATTATTTTCTTTTAACGCACATATAAGCTGCAATTAAGACTGTAATTGGAACCGTAATAACAATTCCAATACTTCCTGCAATACCTTGAATTAACTCTGTTCCAAGTAAATCTAGATTAACTAACTGAAGTTCACTAATTGTTGCTGAATAAATTAAAATAACCGTCGTTAGCGACCCTCCTGCTAAAGCTAAAATTAAGGTATTGGTCATCGTTCCAATCATATCTGTTCCGACATTCATTCCACTTTGAATTAACTCCTTCATTGTTAATTTTGAATTAACAGAAACTAACTCAAACATCGAAGATGAAATAGACATCGCTACATCCATCACCGCTCCTAAAGAAGCAATTAAAATAGAAGCTAACAATAACCCTTTAACTTGAAGTTTACTTGTTTCAGACACATAAAGTAACGCTTCTGTATCTTGCATCGTTCCCCCTGATAAATGAGCTAAATCACTGAAGATATAAGCAATTAACGTTGCAATTAAGACACCCGCTAACGTTCCTAAAATCGCAGTTAAAGACTTTTTGTTTAGCCCCGCTACTAGCCATAGAGTTACAAAGGTACTTAAGAAAACAATGATAATAGCAGCTAATACAGGATGCATTCCACCTAACATTAACGGTAACATTAAAAAGATGACACAAATACCAGTAAAGAATAAAGAAGCTAATGACTTAACACCTTTAAACTTCCCAATCCATGCGACTAATGCACAAAAAATAACGCCTAGTAAAGCTAATACATGGTGACGTTTATAACTACTTACAGTTAAATCAAGAATTTCTCCTTCATCTAAATAAGCTCCAACAATGATATCTGTTCCTGGTTTAACAATCGTATTATATAAACGACTGATATGATTTGTAAACGTGTATTCATCTCCTGAATATGGCCCATCAGTTAACTTCACACGTATCTCTTGTATCCCAACTGTAAATTCTTTTGTATAGTTATCTGGACCAAGATCTTCATCCTGAACTTCTAACACAGTTGCGCTATAATACTGAACATCGCGATTTAATCGATTCGGTAAATAACCTCCTTGAAAAATAAATCCTGAAATCCAAATAATAATACCGCAAACAACTAAAACCAAAATAACAGGTAATAATTCTTTACTCCACTTCTTCACTAAAAATTCCTCCTAGTTGTATATTGTCCTCTTGCATACATCCAAATAAAAAATGGAATGTTATACTCAATAAGTATACAACATTCCATTAAATAACAAAATATGACAATCATTAATATTTTTAAAATTTACTCATCCACTATCCACACTATTCTAAATAACAACCTTATCTATTAAAACTGAACGCTTCCGTATTAACTGCTGCCCTTCTAGCCAAAGCTCAATAATAAAAATAACCAAGCACTTTTGTACTTGGTTATTTTTATTATTTATGTTTAACCCATCCAATGGCAACAGCACCTGGTCCACCGTGAACGGCAACAACAAGTGAAATTGGATAGATTTTAACTTCATGATTTGGATATGCTTCTTGTAATTCAGCTTGAGCGATTTTCGCACCCTCTTCATTTCCAATGTGCATAACAACTAATTGATAGTCATCTGTTAAATTAGCTTCTTTACCAATTTCAATTAAACGTTTTAATGATTTTTTAAAGGTACGGATTTTTTCAATCGCTTGTAACGTTCCATCCGGCTGAATTTGGCAGATTGGTTTAATTTGTAATAAACTACCTAAAGCAGCTTCAACATTTGATAAACGTCCACCTTTACGTAAATTTGTTAAATCATTAATAGCTGCATAGAATTGATTGTTTTCACGAATCATTTCTAAGTAATCAAGAATTTCTTGTGCTGAGGCACCTTCTTGTGCTTTTTTAGCCGCATAAACTGCAAACATCCCTTGTGTATATGTCACGGTACGTGAATCAAATACATGAATGTGCTCAGGATTTACCATTTCAGCACATGTTTTTGCTGTTTGATGACTTCCACTTAATTGACTTGAAATATTAATATGAATAATATCTTCATATCCTTGTGCAAATAATGATTCATATAATTCCATTGTTTGCCCTGGTGAAGGTTGTGATGTTGTTGGTAACCCATTATAGTTTGCACAACGATCCATAAATTCTTCTGGTGTCATATCAATAAACTCACGGTAAGACTCTGTTCCAAATACGATTGAAATATAGTTTACATGAATATCTAGTGCTTTAAGTTCTTCAGCAGGAATACATCCTGTACTATCAGATACGATTGCAACTTTTGCCATATCTTTACCTCCCAAGATAGTCTAATTAAATAGTGTATTGTTCAGGCATCCAGCAGGCACCAACTCCACCACGTCCAAAGTGGATTGCCATAACCGGTCCAATCTCATTTCCTACATGTACCTCTACTAATTCTTTACATGCCTCTTCCATTAAAGCTTTTAATTCATTTGCTCCTTCGATGGCATTTACATGTGTAATACGTACAATTTGTTTTCCTGATTTTGAAACATCCTCACGTAAACGTTCCACAATCCATTTAAACACACGTTTTTTTGTACGTACTTTATCAAAAACATCTAGTTTACCATCCGATAATCCGATAATCGGTTTAATATTTAATAAATTCCCGATACTAGCAGCTGTTTTTGACAAACGCCCTGTGCGAACTAATGTATTTAAATCATCCACATATAAATACATTGGGCCATGCGTTTTATAAAACTCAACAGCTTTAATTAACTCTTCAATACTTTTTCCTTCTTCTAAAAGCTCACAAACACGAATTAATACATTTTCTACCCCAATAGAAGCTGTATTTGTATCGATCACTGTGATACGATCTTCAGCTCCCTCAACCATTGTACTTGCAATACGTGCTGAGTTCACTGTTCCACTTACATTATTCGTACAGAATAACCCTAAAATATAATCATACTCTTCAAGTAGTTTTGTATATAATTGAACAAATTCCTCTGGCGCAGGTTGTGATGTTGAATAAGTTGCACCTTCATCAATCATGCGGAATAATTGTTGATTATTGATTTCTTTTTGTTCTGCATAAGCTTTATCATTTACAATAACATTTAAATATCCATAATAAACATATGGATAACGTTCTAAATCAGCTGCAGTTAAGTTTGTAAGACTGTCTGTTACAATAGCGATTTTCATAATCCACCTCATTATTTTATCTATCAATATTATATCATATTTTCAATTCACTAAAATGTATGACTACTAATTATCAACAAAAAATAGTTTTATTCTCAAACCTTCTTTATATTTTAACGGAAAAATGAAAAATGTCAACTTATACATCATAGCTTACCTGATTAGTCTGAGGCTCTCCTTGAAATTCATGCACAAAGTTATGCAAAAGGATATCCCTTTTTATGTTATAATTAAAACAAACTAATTGAGGTGATACATTTGGAACGTTATTTAATGGTAGCACAAGATGGTGAACATGAAATCGTTGTTGATAAATCTCGTTTTATTTGTCATGTCAAACGTGTTTATAACGATCAAGAGGCTATGGAATTTATTAAAGACATCAAAAAGCTTCATTGGAATGCGACACATAATTGTTCAGCTTACCAAATTGGAGATTTCAATGAAATTCAAAAAGCAAATGACGATGGTGAACCAAGTGGAACAGCTGGAGTTCCAATGCTTGAAGTACTTCGTAAACAAGGAATCAAAAACTGTGTTGTCGTTGTTACTCGCTACTTCGGTGGAATTAAACTAGGTGCTGGTGGATTAATTCGTACATATGGAAAAGCTGTTTCAGAAGCGATTAAAGAACTTGGGGTCATTGAACGTAAAACAATGAAAACAATGTTTGTTAATGCAGATTATAATTTACTTGGAACAATTCAAAACCGCTTAGAGGGAACAGACTATTTAATTAGTCAAGTTCATTACACAGATAAAGTATCGGTTGAAGTGTTAATCGATGTAGATGCTGAAGAAACATTTATAACTTGGATGATTGATATTACGAATGGTAAAGTTGAAGTCATTCCTGGTGAAACATCATTTAAAGAAGTGCCTTATCACCGTGAAGCATAAAAAAACCATTATCCACAACTGTTGGATAATGGTTTTTTTAATGACTCTTTTTAATAAAATTTTGATAAGAAACAAATCCTTGTTCAATTTTATTTAACGCTGGTTTGTAGTATGTTTTATTTTTCAAGCGATTCGGTAAATATTGTTGTTTAACATAATGATTCGGATAATCATGTGGAAACTTATACTCAGTGCCATGCCCTAACTCTTTCGCTCCACCATAATGCGCATCTTTTAAATACTTGGGAATAGCACCAATGTTTCCAGTTTTTAAATCAGACAATGCTTCATCAATTGCTGAAATCGCTGAATTGGATTTTGGACTATTCGCAAGTAAAATCACGGCTTGAGCTAATGGAATTCGAGCTTCAGGAAACCCAAGCTGCATGGCTGTATCTGTACAACTTTTAACAATTGAAATTGCTTGTGGATAAGCTAATCCAACATCTTCAGCTGCGATGACAAGTAAACGACGACAAATAGATGTTAAATCACCTGCTTGAATTAAACGAGCTAAGTAGTGAATCGCAGCATCTGGATCACTTCCACGAATAGATTTTTGAAAAGCACTCAATGTATTATAATGTTGATCTCCAAATCGATCGTAAGAAAAACCAGCTGTCACAGTGCAATCGCGTGCCACCTCTAAATTTAAAACAAATCCTTCCGTGCGAAAGTTTGGATAAAGGGAAATTTCTAAAGCATTTAAAGCTCTTCTTAAATCACCATTCGCGACATTCGCGATATAATTTAATGCTTCTTCTTCATATGTTAGCGGATATAAATAAAATTCAGACTCTACTAATTCAACCGCTCGTTTTAAACCCTCAACAATTTCTTCTGTTGTTAGAGGTTTAAACTCCAAAATCGTTGAACGACTTAAAATCGCACTAAAAATAGTGAAATAAGGATTTTCCGTTGTACTAGTAATGAGTGTGATTTGACCTGTCTCAATATATTTTAGTAACGTTTGTTGTTGTTTTTTATTAAAATTTTGAATCTCATCTAAATATAAAAAGATTCCATTCATTCCTTCAAGAGTATTCAAACTCTGAATGATTTGTTTAATATCTTCTGTCTTAGCATCTGTTGCGTTCAATTTATAAATCTTTTTATTTGAAAGACTTGCGATAATATTTGCAATCGTTGTTTTCCCTGTCCCACTCGGTCCATAAAAAATAAGATTTGGGATATGATTAACCTCAATTAATTTTCTTAAAATTTGATTTTCGCCAATGAGGTGTTGTTGACCTACAACTTCATCCAATGTTTTCGGTCGAATTAAATCAGCTAATGGCTTCATCTTGTCTCACCTCTCTTTAATATATTATGGTGCCATGATTCACTTATTTAATCAACGCTAAAGTCAAAGTTCGCCTATGTCTAATGTTATTAAACTTCATCTAATCTAAAACATATTAAAAAGCTTCAGACAAATGTCTGAAGCTTTTTTATCTGTCTTAACGACGGCGAATTTTATCAATATGGTCAAGCATGATTCCTGTTCCAACAACAACGCAGTGTAATGGGTTGTCTGCAATAAATACAGGAACATGTAATTCGTCTGCTAATAAACGATCTAATCCGTGTAATAAAGCTCCACCACCAGTTAATACGATTCCTTTATTCATAATATCAGCTGATAATTCTGGAGGAGTTTGTTCAAGTACGTTTTTCGCTGCATGAACAATGATGCGTACTGACTCGCGTAATGCTTCTTCAACTTCTGTTGATGAAATTGTGATAGTACGTGGTAATCCTGATACTAAGTCACGTCCACGAACTTGTAATTCTTCTTCGCGTCCTTCTGGGTAAACAGTCGCTACACTAATTTTAATTTCTTCTGCTGTACGATCACCAATTAATAACTTGTAGTTTGTTTTAATGTAATCTACGATGTCTTGATCAAATCGGTTCCCAGCAATTTTAATCGAAGCAGATGTTACAATATCTCCTAATGATAAAACGGCGATATCTGCTGTTCCACCACCAACGTCGATAACCATATTTCCTGATGGTTTAGAAATATCCATTCCAGCCCCTAATGCTGCAATTTTTGGTTCTTCTTCAATAAAAACTTCGCGTGCTCCACATTTTTCTGCCGCTTCACGAATTGCATTTTTTTCAACTAATGTAATATTAGTTGGACAGCAAATCATAATACGCGGTTGTGAAAGCATCCCTTTAATGTTTAATGAATTAATAAAATGTTTTAACATCATTTCAGTTGCTGCAATGTCAGCGATAACTCCGTCTTTCATTGGGCGAACAACTTCAATCTTTCCAGGTGTACGTCCAAGCATTTGGCGTGCTTCTTCACCGGCAGCAATCATACGTCCTGTTTGGGCATCCATTGATACGACAGATGGTTCTTCAAGAACGATTCCTTTGCCTTTTTCATATATTAATACGTTAGCAGTACCTAAGTCAATTCCGATATCTTTCGAAAATAGCATACTTTCCTTCCTCCAAACTAATTTTTCAGTATTAGTATGTCTAAATAATTCATCACTATTTTATATTTTATCACAATTATATAGGTACGACTATAGATTTTCCAAGCGAAAAATTATTTTTCAACAAAAAAAGCACTAATTTTCACTAGTGCTTTTTTCTTATTATAAATCACCTAATTTTTTATCGATAACTGTCTCTGGATTTACTTTGACTTCATCTTTTAATACTTCAAAGTGCACAACATTTCCTGAATCAGGTTCTAATTGTGAAAGTCCTGTTTTACCAATGACAGTTCCTTGTTTAACTTCATCTCCAGCTTTAACAGCTACATCATAAACGCCAGTATAAACTGTTTGAACACCATTCTCATGTTCAATTGTCACAACTGTTCCTTTTAGAACTTCATCTTTTACATTCAAGACTTTTCCAGATAATGCTGCAACTACATTTACAGCTTCATTATCAGAGCTTTTTAAACTTACACCTTTAGATTCATGAGTGTACATTGTCTCACCAACTTGGTAAGAGAAAATACTATTTACTTGAACAGATGTATCAGCTGTTTGATCATAGAATGTTTTAGCTACAACAACATCTTCACCTTCAAGTGGTGATTGAATTACTTCTTGTAATAATGCAACTGTTTCAGCATCTGTTGTTTTATTAACAGGTGTTGTTCCGTCACCATTTGTGTAAATACCACCATTATCACTATTTGCTGGATTAGATACAGATTGACCTCCGTTCATTCCAGTTAGCGCTAATTGAACGCCTGCAAACGTAGCAGATGCTCCTAATAATAAAACTAATGCAAAACTAATTGGATCGATTTTTTTGAATAATTTTTTGTTTTTTAAATTTGTCATTCTTTCTTTGAATTTCATATAGTCATCACCTCACCGTTATGATGAGTACTTTTTTACCATCTTATTCAAGTTTAGTAATTTTTTTCAATTATATTAACATTTTGGTAGTAATGACTAATGATTTCATCGTAAGTTTTGCCTTGTTTAGCTAGTTCATTGGCCCCATATTGGCTCATTCCAACACCATGACCATATCCATATGTCGTAATAGTCACTTTATTGTCAGAAAATTTCAGCGAAAAGTCAGCTGATCTTAAACCTAAAATTTCTCTAAATTCTCGTCCAGAGTAAACTTTATCCCCAACTAAAATCTCATCTACATTCTTTCCTTCTGTTTTATTTAAAATAATAAAACTATCTTTCGTTAAACTTTGATTGTTAAATTTTGTACGTAATTGTTCAATTGTAAATTCAGTTTCTACTTCATAATTTGGAGCTGTTGTATCCCATTCACTATTGACGCTTTTTAAATAGGGATAAGCAGTTGACCAGTAATCTTCTGCATTTTCTGTATATCCGTTACTAATAGAAAAATAAAAAGGTTTAATCAGCTCCTCTTGATATGTAATGACTTGACCGGCTGTTTCATTCACGGCCTGTGCCACTTTTTCATAATACACATCGAACTTATCCTTCCATTTTTCCTTTAATTGTTCATTATCTAAATAAACTTGATGCTTCACCGTATCATAAATGGCATCTTGTGATTCTAGTAACTGTATCGTATACGTTCTAGCTGCTACAGCTTGTGCCTTCAATGCCTCGAGTTCATATAAGGCTGGCATCTCTCCCGAAACAACTCCAATTAAATAGGTTTCTAAAGGAAGGTCAATATACTCATTTTTAGCCTCTCTAAAAACTGTGACTGTTTGTTCTTTCGCTGTCGGTTCGTTTATTGTTTCATTATTATTTTGCTTTTCCTTCCCTGTGGCAGATGAACCCATCGACTTTACAGTTACCTCATCAGGTGTTTTAGCTTGATAAATGACTTGAAATGAGAGTGGAATAGAAATTAATGTTACAAGAAAGATAACGAATGCTACTATAATTTTTTTCATATAATCACCTATCTCTTTTGAAATACATACTATTTCAATGTATGTTTGAGATTAGGCAATATGACTATTTATTAAAAAATTTCTTTAATTAATGTAAAGATATCCACGAAATAATCTAAAAACAATTTACTAATACTAATCGTTAAAATAAGATAGAGAAGAATAATTTCGCTTCTTCCCGTCCCTCTTTTAAAGAGTTGCTCTAATCTTAATGACATTAAAACCTTAAAAACAATCGGTAACATTAAAATATAAAAGATAATCATAAAGTACACTTGGATATTCATTAAATTTTCCTCCTTAAAAATAAAAAACCTATGATTAATCATAGGTTTTATTTTACACGCATTGATGAATTATTTAAATAAGTTCAATAAATTTTCTAATGCAACTTCTGGTTCTTCATGACCTAAAATAACATTCTCGACAGCTACTCCCACTTCTGTACGAACTTGACTAGCAGAATACTTATCTGTGAAAAATGCTGGTGTGAAATAATATGCATCCGCTTGTTCTGGTCCACTAATTTTTGTTGTATCTTTTGAATCTTTTACATAGGCTTGATATTCTTCTGACTCAACAACAGATGGACGAATTGGTAAATATCCAGTTTGAGTTACCCATGCTAAATTCCCTTCATGTGAGCATAAGTATTTAGCAAACTCATAAGCTGCATAAACTTGTTCTGGTGTATTATTTCCATTAAAAACCGCAACATCTGTTCCTTGTTGGATTACTGTTTTAGTTTTATCAGACATTTGTGGAATTGGTGCACTGTCCCACTCAAAGTTATCATTATAAACGTATGAAGCCCCATTACTTGAACCAATATACATCATAATTTTCTCATTTATAAATGGAGTTGAAATATATTGATCTTCTCCAGCAACACGCCAATATCCTGCATCTGCATTACGTTTAAATAAATCTAATGTCTTTAATGCAGCGTCACCATTAGCAAATGTTAATTCTCCATCTTGTGAAGTATAATCTCCACCGTATTGACGGACCATTGTAATAAAATAATTTGAAGTTGAGTCAATTCCTAAAGCGGCGTTTCCTGTCATATCATAAATTTGAGCTGATAATTCTTCCATTTCATCCCATGTCGTTGGGACACTTAAGTTATGCTCATTGAAAAAATCTTTATTATAAAAAAGAACTTCTGTTGATTTGTTAAAAGGTAATGAATAGTATGTTCCTGCTTCATCATATTGAGAGACTTCATTTCGATAAGCTTCATAGATTTCATCAAAATCTTTAATTCCTACTTCATTATGAAAGATAAATTCATCTAATGCTTGTACTTTCCCTGATTGTAAATAATCACTGATATGAGTTCCATATGCTTGCGCAATCGCTGGAAGTGTATCTGCTTTAATAGCAGCCGTTACTTTTGATTTTAAATCATCGTAACTTCCTTGATAAACTGGATTGACAGTAATTCCTTTTTCTTTCCCTACTCCATTATTAAAGGCATCTACAATACTCTTTAAAGCTTCTTCTGTCCCTCCACTCATGGCATGCCAAAACTCAATTTCGACTGGTTCCTCTAATTGAAAAACGAGATCATTTTTATCATCATCTGTATTCTCTCCTGATTGTGGATTTGAGCTACAAGCAACTAGACTACTCACTCCCCCAAGCCCTATCATTGTGTACTTCATCCATTTTCTCATCTTTTTATCCTCCTTTTTAATATCATAAACATTATAACAAACTCTCATTTTAAATGACACATAAATGGAAAAACATGTATATTAATTTGAAGATTCTATCTAAAATGAAAATGTTAATATCATCAAATAATGTAGATTTCTATCGAAAAATGAATTGTTTTATCTTTTTTTGATATTCGATGTGACAAGACAAGTGTTAAGTTAGCTGCTTTTAGTTTATTATTTTCTATAATTTCTGTGATCCATTTCTCATGATGGTAATAAAAAAAGTAGCCATCAATAAGCTACTTCATGATTATCTTTTATAAAGATAAAAAGAAGGCATCTGCCTTCTTTTTATCCAGAGATTCTTTTTTCACCAACTCGTATTTGGTTGAGAAGTCTTGTAATTTCCATTTCAGATCGAATTAAATCTTCTCGTGTTTTAGCATTTTGTTTTTGACGTTCACTACGCTCAAGTTCCATTTTAGCACGCGCAACATCAATGTCTTCAGCCATCATTGCATCATTTGATAACACATTAATGTGGTTGTTTGAAACCTCAAAAATTCCATTATCAATCGCAATATATGAACGTTCTCCATTCATATCGATGCGTAACTCTCCAACACCTAATGGTGTCATCATTGGAATATGATTGTGTAAAACAGCAAAATCTCCATCAATCCCACGAGCGAAGACGCGTTCTGCTTCCCCATCGAATACAAGTTTATCTGGTGTTACTACGCGAATAGTCATCACTGACACGGTACCACCTCACACTATTTCATCTTATTAGCTTTTTCGATAGCTTGTTCGATTGTTCCAACTAAGCGGAATGCTTCTTCTGGTAAATCATCGTGTTTTCCATCAAGAATTTCTTTGAATGCACGAACTGTTTCAGCAACTGGTACATAAGCACCTTTTAATCCTGTGAACTGTTCTGCAACATGGAAACTTTGTGATAAGAATAATTGGATACGACGAGCACGGTGTACTACTTTTTTATCTTCGTCACTTAACTCATCCATACCTAAGATAGCGATGATATCTTGTAATTCACGGTAACGTTGTAACATCATTTGGACACGACGAGCTACATCATAGTGTTCTTGTCCAACGATATCTGGCGATAACGCACGTGATGTTGATGCTAATGGGTCTACCGCTGGATAAATCCCCATTGCGGCGATACGACGCTCTAAGTTTGTCGTCGCATCTAAGTGGGCGAATGTTGTAGCTGGTGCTGGGTCAGTATAGTCGTCCGCAGGTACGTATACAGCTTGGATTGATGTGATTGATCCTTGTTTAGTCGAAGTAATACGTTCCTGTAACTGTCCCATCTCAGTTGCTAATGTTGGTTGGTACCCTACCGCTGATGGCATACGTCCTAATAAGGCAGAAACCTCAGAACCTGCTTGAGTGAAACGGAAGATATTATCGATGAATAATAATACGTCTTGTTTCATTTCATCACGGAAGTACTCAGCCATTGTTAACCCTGTTAAGGCAACACGTAAACGTGCACCAGGTGGTTCGTTCATCTGTCCGAATACCATGGCAGTTTTATTGATTACTCCTGATTCAGTCATTTCGTGGTATAAGTCGTTCCCTTCACGAGTACGTTCTCCTACACCCGCGAATACAGAAATCCCACCATGCTCTTGAGCGATGTTGTTAATTAACTCTTGGATTAATACAGTTTTTCCTACTCCGGCACCACCGAATAAACCAATTTTACCACCTTTGATATAAGGTGCTAATAAGTCTACGACTTTAATTCCTGTTTCAAGAATTTCAACTGTTGTTGATAATTCATCAAACTTCGGAGCTTCTTTATGAATTCCTTCATGAGGAGCATCAGCTGATACCGCTCCTTTGTTATCTACTGGTTGACCTAATACGTTGAAAATACGTCCTAAAGTTACCTCTCCTACTGGAACGCTAATTGCACTTCCTGTATCGACAACTTCTAATCCACGGACTAACCCATCTGTTGCATCCATTGCGACAGTACGTACCACACCATCACCAAGTTGCACTGCAACTTCAAGTGTTAATGATTTACGTTCCCCACCAACTTCATAATCAACAGTTAAAGCATTGTAAATAGCAGGAAGATGATCTAAATCAAACTTCACGTCTACTACTGGTCCGATTACGGCTACAATATGACCTGTTGCCATTTATGATGACCTCCTTTTATTCTAAGGCTGAAGCTCCACCAACAATCTCAGTGATTTCTTGCGTAATTGCTGCTTGCCTTGCTCTATTGTAAACTAACTGTAAATCTTTGATAATTTCTAATGCATTATCAGTTGCATTTTGCATCGCATTCATACGAGATGCATGTTCTGAAAGCTTAGCTGTAATTGCTACCCCATAAATTGTACCTTCTAAGTACTTAGGTAAAATAGCATTGATTACATCTTCCTCTTTCGGTTCAAATGAATATTGAGCCGTTGCTTTTTCAGCTTTTTTAGGTGCTAAAGGTAAGATTTGTTTTGTTGCTGGTTCTTGAGAAATTTTAGATAAATAGTTATTGTAAATAATAACGACTTCACTTAAAACTCCGTCCATATAATCACCGATTAATTTATCAACAACAGGTTTGATGTCTTGATATACGATATCATCTGGTACAAACACAAATTCATTTTCAATCGTTAGCTCAGCACGTTTTGCATAATCAAATCCTTTGCTTCCGATCATATAAAGTTTATATTCCTCTTTTGCTAAGGCATCGATTTCATGTTGCATTAACTTTAAAACATTTCCGTTATATCCACCTGCTAACCCACGATCAGATGTGATAACTAAATATCCTGTACATCTTTTCTCACGTTTAGCTTTGAAGAACGGATGGTGGCTCATACTAGATGTACTAGAAATGTTGCGCACCATATCTTCAAGAGTTTGCATATAATGGTGATAGTTTTTTGTTTTAGCTTCAGATTTTGTTAATTTTGCAGCTGAAACCATTTGCATGGCTTTAGTAATCTGACTCGTACTTTGAGTCGAAGTAATTTTATCTTTAATATCACGCATTGATTGAGCCATACTCGTTCACCGCCCTTCTAATTAGTTAAAAACGGCTTTAAAGCTCTCAAGTGCTTCGTTTAATAAGTCAGTATCTGGTAAATCTTTTGTATCGCGGATGTGTGCTAAGATTTGTGGACGTTCATTTTCTAAGAATGTATAGAATTCTTTTTCGAAACGACTAATATCAGATAACTCAATACTATCTAAGAATCCATTTACTAAAGCATAGATAATACATACTTGTTTTTCAACAGGAAGTGGTTGATGAACTCCTTGTTTTAAAACTTCAACTGTACGCTCACCACGAGCTAATTTCGCGCGTGTTGCTTCATCTAAATCTGATCCGAATTGAGCGAATGATTCTAACTCACGGTAAGATGCTAAGTCAAGACGTAGTGTCCCAGCAACTTTTTTCATCGCTTTAATTTGGGCAGATCCCCCTACACGTGATACCGATAATCCGGCATCGATTGCTGGACGAATCCCTGAATGGAAGTAATCTGATTTTAAGAAGATTTGTCCGTCTGTGATTGAGATTACGTTTGTTGCAACGTATGCAGATAAGTCACCCGCTTGAGTTTCGATAAATGGTAAAGCAGTAATTGAACCTGCTCCTAACTCATCGTTTAATTTTGCTGCACGCTCAAGTAAACGTGAATGTAAATAGAATACATCCCCTGGGTATGCTTCACGTCCTGGTGGACGACGTAATAATAATGATAACTCACGGTAAGCTGCTGCTTGTTTTGATAAATCATCATAAATAATTAATACGTGTTTACCTTGGTACATGAATTCTTCTGCCATTGTTACCCCTGAATATGGAGCAATGTATAACATTGGAGATGGTGAAGAAGCTGCAGCAGATACAACGATTGTGTAGTCCATTGCATCATGTTTCTTTAATGTTTCTACTACTGAGTTAACAGTAGATTCTTTTTGTCCAATTGCAACATAAATACAGATAACATCTTGACCTTTTTGGTTTAAGATTGTATCAACTGCGATTGCTGTTTTACCCGTTTGACGGTCTCCGATGATTAACTCACGTTGTCCACGTCCGATTGGTACTAAAGCATCAATCGCTTTGATCCCTGTTTGTAATGGTTCGTGTACAGATTTACGAGCCATTACTCCTGTTGCTTTTACTTCTGTTGGACGGAATTTATTTGTTTCAATTGGTCCTAAACCATCGATTGGATTTCCTAAGGCATCAACAACACGTCCGATTAAAGCGTCCCCAACTGGAACTGACATGATGCGTCCTGTACGTTTAACTTCATCACCTTCACTGATTGAACGGTACTCACCTAAGATGATAACCCCAACGTTATCTTCTTCAAGGTTTTGTGCCATCCCTACAGCACCTGAGGCAAATTCAATAATTTCACCAGACATAACATTTTGAAGTCCGTGAACACGAGCGATTCCGTCCCCAACTGTTAAAACTGTACCAGTTTCAGTCACATCTAATACTTGCTCATAGTTTTTAATTTGATCGCGCAAAATTGCACTAATTTCTTCTGGTCTGATGGCCACCAATGCTCACCTCTATTCTATTTTAACTCAACATTTAATAGGTTATTTTTCAAGTTCTTTAATTGTAATTTGATTGAGTTATCATATACAACATTACCTAAATTAACTTTATATCCACCTAATAGTGATGGATCAATTTCAACGTTAAGTTTAACTTTTTGATTTAACTTTTTCGTGAATGCGTACGTTAACTCTGTTAGCTGACCTTCATTTAAAGCAACTGCACTATATACAGTTCCTTCAAGAATGCCAAAGTGTTGATTCACTAATTCGTTATAAGCAATCATAATTTCAGTTAATAAATTAATACGATCTTTATCAATTAAAATCATTAAGAAATTAACTAAAATTTGTGATGCGTCTTCCGAGAAAATTGTTTTAATTAGCTCTTTTTTATCCGTTTTATCTAATTTAGGCAGTGTTAAAATCTCCATAAATTGTTGTTGCTCTTTCATCACTGAGCGAATGACATTGAAATCATTATTAATGTCTTCTAAAACGTTTGACTCAAGCGCTGCATCAAATAACGCCTGAGCATAAGTAGAAGCGATTTTACTCATGGCTTCCACCTACTTTAGCAACGAATTGATCAAATAATTCGTTATGAACATTAGCATCGATTTCTTTTTCAATCATTTTCTCAGCTGAAGATACAGCTAAGTCTACGATATCTGAACGAATTTGAGCGTAAACTGCTTTGCGTTCTTGCTCAATATCTGCTACCGCTTTAGATAATTTTTGTTGAGCTTCTTTACGAGCATTAGACACGATTTCATCATGCATATGTTGTGCTTGTTTTTTAGAGTTTTCAACAATCTCACGTGCTTCGTCGCGTGCAACTTGCACTTGTGCTTCAGCAGACTGTTTTAAAGCCATTGCATCAGCTTTTAACATTTCTGCATGGTTAATCTCTTGAGAAACTAATTCTTGACGTTTACGTAAGAATTCTTTCATAGGAGCCCATGCAAAACGTTTAATCACTAAGAATAAGACTAAAGTCGATAAAATTTGTAACGTAAAATTGACTAAGTCTGGCATGATATAGATTTGCAAGTAGGTTGCCCCCTTTCTTATCTGTCTTTAATATAACTGCGTATAATCACTGTTTACAGCACTACGAATTATAACGATTGAACAAGTGGGTTGATGAATAATAAGATAATAGCAACTACGAATCCATAGATTGCTGATGTTTCGGCAATCGCTTGACCTAAGATCATCATTTGCATTACGTCACCTTTTGCTTCTGGTTGACGACCTACTGCTGCTGCCGCTTGACCAGCCGCATTACCTTGTCCGATCCCTGTACCAATACCTGAACATACCGCTAATCCAGCACCAACTGCCGACATACCTAATACGAATGCTTCACTTGAAATTGAAGATGCAACTGTTTGTAAGAACATAATTTAATTCCTCCTAATTTAACATTTATTTTCTTTGTTTTTTATTGTTAACTAATCCATTGCCCCTTGAGACCAAATCATAGTTAACATAATGAAGATTAATGTTTGGATAACACCAGAAAAGATATCGAAATATCCATGTAAAAATGGTGCTATCAATGGTGAGAACCATCCAAGCGCTTGATAAACGAGCGACATAATGATACCACCACTTAAAATATTACCGAATAAACGGAAAGATAACGAAATTGGTTTCGCAAGCTCTCCGGTAATATTTAAAGGTAATAAGAACGGGAAATCTCCAAGATACGCCTCGTATAAGTATCCTCCGATTCCTCTCGCTTTAATCCCTGATCCAACCATAACAGTAATTGTAATAACCGCTAAAGCTAATGTTACGTTGTAATCAGATGTTGGAGCACTTAATCCTAGTAAACCGAGTAAGTTAGCACAGATTAAATACGCTGTTAATGTCCCAATGAATGGTGCAAAGTTTAAGTGCTTAGCACCCATCGTTTGCTCAACTAATCCCTCAATACTTGTTACTAAAATTTCTAGGAACAAAACAATACCTTTGGATGGCTTAGATGGATCCGCCTTTTTAACTGCATTCCCACAAATAATAAAGAACACACATAAGACAAGGACTAAAACAACCGAGTTAAACACCGTTGGATTAACAATAGGATTCATATCAGATTCTGATGTAAAGAATTGAAATAATCCATTTCCGTTACTTTTTCCAATAGCTAATCTCATTAGTAGTGGACTCATTCTTAACCTCCTTTCTTAGAGATTCCTTAACTGAAGATAACTTCAGATTTTTTATTCATCCGATTATACTAATCGGTGGCTAATTAGACCGACTTATACGTTCTAATTAGCTATATATTCAACGACGATTACTTTTTGTTTTTTCCATAACCAAACGTAAAGAAACCATCAGTTTGAATCGCAAATCGCACCATCGAAATACCGATGAAAGCTGCAATGAATGCTGGTGTTCCTAATAAAAGAACTGTTGCAACAAGAGCTCCAGCATAAATCACTAAACGAAGCAATAAATTTGTCTTCATCGTAGATTTAGCACCTTTTTCCTGTTGTTCAAGAGCATTCTTTGTTCCAATGACAATAAGTCGGAAATTAATTAAATTTACTATTACTCCTAACCAATATCCAATTAACACATTAACCATCGGTAATTTAAATATCATTGTAATCACAACAATAAAAAACGTACATATTAATGCTAACTGAATAACTCGTTTAGGAATGACACGAATTGGATCATTTTGTAATTGACTCAAGACTTATCCCTCTTATCTATTTTAATTATTAACAGATAGACACTTTTAATGCCACTAAAAACTCCGATAAATACAAATAGTAATAAAAATAACGGAGATGTGTTTAACCATTGATCTAGATACTTTCCAATAAATAATCCAACAAATATATTGGCAATCATGGTAATACCTACTTGTGAAAGAAGTGTCATCCACTTCATGGCCTTAACAACTTTAGATGGCTGACTCATTATTTTGTTCCGAAGATACGATCTCCAGCGTCTCCTAAACCTGGAACGATATAACCTTTTTCATTTAATTTTTCATCTAATGATGCTAAATAAACAGTTACATCTGGGTGAGCCTCATTAATAGCTTTAACCCCTTCTGGTGCTCCTACTAGACAAACAAGTTTTATATTTTTAGCACCACGTTGTTTAATTGAGTTAATAGCAGCAATAGCAGATCCCCCTGTTGCTAACATTGGGTCAACGATAAAAATATCACGTTGATCTAATCCTTCTGGAAACTTAGCAAAATACTCAACTGGTTGTAATGTTTCTTCATCACGGAAGATTCCAATATGTCCAATACGTGCTGAAGGGATCATTTGCAAAATTCCATCAACCATTCCTAATCCTGCACGTAAAATTGGTACAACAACCATTTTCTTACCTGCAATCACATTCGCTTTTGTTTTTGCGACTGGCGTTTCAATTTCAATTTGTTCTAATGGTAAATCACGTGTAATTTCATATACCATTAATCCACCAATTTCGTTAATCATTTGACGGAATTGCGTCGTTGGCGTATCTTTTTGACGAATTTGCGTCAACTTATGTTGAATTAATGGATGATCTAAAATATTAACTTTAATCACGTCGGTCACCTCATATTTGATATAATTCATTTAGTAATTCTACAACTTTTCCACTCGCATTTCAACGTATAATTGCCGTAAAAATCAATCAGCATCTTAACATTCTACATAATACGACATTTTTTAAAAAACGCTTTATTACATCTATACCGTCCTCATACCTTTAAGTATTAACGACTTTCAGAATTTCTATGAAACTAAAAAAGAAATCCTAAGCACAGGATTTCTTAAGCGTTTTCATACTTCGAGATTTTTTCGATACGTGCAGTATGGTGTGCTCCCATAAAATCAGTTGTTAACCACACTGAAACAATCTCACGTGCTAATCCTGGACCAATAACACGTCCACCCATTGCTAAAACATTTGAATCGTTATGTTCACGTGTTGCTTTCGCTGAGAATAAATCATGAACTAGTGCGCAACGAATTCCTTTAACTTTATTAGCTGCAATACTAATTCCAATTCCAGTTCCACAAATTAAAATTCCACGGTCAAACTGCCCTGCTACTACAGCTTCTGATACTTTAAATGCATAATCAGGATAATCCACTGCACAGTCATCATAACTTCCGAAATCTTCATATTCAACGTTCATATCTTTAAGTAGACTTAAGATTTCTTGCTTTAATTCAAATCCACCATGGTCACATGCAATAGCTACTTTCATGAAAAACGCTCCTTTATTCTGTAAAATTATTCTATCTTTTTTATTATAACATATTTTTTCTAAACACTTGCATTAATGATATGAAAAAAATACTGTCTCATTTATTACTATTTCATGCATATCACAAAAAAAGAACTAATACATGACGATATATAAGTCCAGATAAATTTTCTTCATAGAAAATTTTTATCTGGACTATAGGATGTTTTTATAAATAAAGGATATCAGTATTTTTTGTTTGCTAACTTAGATGTAAAATACTTATCTGTTTATATATAGATTCTATAATAGTTCTTTTTATAGCTATTTATTAAAATCTAATACTCATCAACTGAATATCTTTATTTTTTAATAAATCAGGGACATTTAAATCATTTGTTTTTTTCATCTCTACAAATCCTAGCAATTCAAATAATTGACGCGCATATGGATGTGAAGCAATCGCGATAAGCTGATTAATCTCTTTCTCCTTCGCACATCGATATAATTCAAAAAACATATTAACTAACAAATCAGGAACAATCTCTTGATCATAAATAAAATATCGAATCATTCCAATTTGATCAAACGCTTCAAAGGAAACCATTCCCGCTACTTTATCAGATTCTTTAATGAGGATGGATTGTTCAATAATTTCGTTATTCACTGTTTCAAGAGTCGTGACTCTTTTCATAAAATCTAAGACATGTTCATAATCTGTTGCTTCGTAACGTTTGACTTCTTTTACTGTTATCATAAAAAATCCCCCTTCAACGCCATGATATGTTGAAGAGGGAGAAAATATTATCAAGATGATTCATTTTTTAAAAGAAATTTGGAAAGGGAGGATGGTCATTATTAATTAACGATTAATATTAATATTCATCCTCATATAAATACCAATTTTCCTTTGTAGTTGTATCTGCTAAAACATAACTTTCATTTTCAGTTTCTTTACTTCCAAATAAAGCATCAACTACTTCACCAATGTATGATTTAAAGTTTTTTGTTTGAAAAGCTTCTTGTGTATTTTCCATTGCATTATATTGAGTATTCCAATCACTATCATCTTCTGATTGTTCAGAATTTGCACTTGGTCCTAAACAAAGATCTGGATTCATAAAGCACCACCAGTTATTTCCCATTCCTTCACCAATCGTGATAACTAAACTTTCATAATAACCTTCCTCATAAGTTTCACCATTGTACTGTTTTTCTGGGAATAAGTGTGCTCCATAACTTACTTCAAAACCTAAATCATAATTAATTGCATCTAATACATGTCCAACTTTCGATTCAATTTCACCAATATTTTTCATGATAAACTCACGAGTTGAACTAATACTTTCAAATGATGATTTATTAGCTGCTAAATACTCATCAATCGCATAACGAACCATTTTTTTAGCTTGTTGATCTTCATATTTATTTGAGTTTGGAATAATACGAATTCGAATAGCTGTATCATTCACAACGACTTGTGCACTATCTGATTGTGGTTCTGCTTTCCCGATTTGATAAACTGTCACCATCATAATTAATGTTAATACTACGATAATAGTTGTTTTTTGATTCATGTTAAACACCATCCCTTTCACCTGATACCTCATTATGGACAGTTTCAAAAAAAATATACGTAGTATTCCACAAAAATTATTTTTTATGCAAAACTTTTTGAATTTCTTCTAATGTAATCGCTCCTTGACGCAAAATCACAAACTCTTCATTCGTACAATCTAAAATAGTTGATGGAACTTGACCTTCTGTTTCTCCATCATCAAATACATAATCAACGCGACGAATCACAGGATTATCATTTTCTACCTTTGTTGGACTCGGCTCTCCTGAAAGATTTGCACTTGTTGTTGCAAGCGGACCCAACTCTTTTAAAAGCTTTAAAGCTACTTCATGATCTGGAATTCGAACGCCAATTGTTTGCTTTCCACGCGTAATTTCCTCAGGTAACGGTTTATAACAATTTAAAATAAGTGTTAATCCTCCAGGTAAAAAAGCATCAATCAATTTTTTTACTTGTGGGGATAATGGACCAACAATTTCTTCTAACTGAGTCTCATCAGCACATAAAACAATTAACGACTTTTCTGTTGGACGATTTTTAATTTCAAAAATTCGATCCAATGCTTTAGGTGAATGAATACTAGCTCCAATCCCGTACACCGTATCTGTTGGAAAAACGAGGACATCATCTTGGTTTATTTCCGCTAACACTTCACTTACTTGATGACTTTGATAAATCATATCCTTACAAATCCTTTCTATTAT
>JAUMTV010000334.1:595-1120 GCA_030531025.1 Turicibacter sp. | reverse complement strand
CAAATCGGATTTTTCAAAAGTTGTTGACAATATCCCAACAATACTGGAATACCCCGAATTCAAAAACCAATAGCATTTAATCATAAAATGTT
Organism: Turicibacter sp.; assembly: GCA_030531025.1. The sequence continues at coordinate 1,028 of JAUMTV010000334.1, read as the reverse complement.
AAAAAAATATCATAATCCTTGTGATTGATTGGCTTTCGCTGTATAATCAAACCATCATTCAGCAAGAGAATAAGTCCATGCTTTCTATTAGTGAATTGAAAAAGAACCAATCTTTCGCTTTGACAATTGAACTGAAAATGAAAAGCGGAACTGTTCCAGTTGGTACTCGTTTCTCTGTTGAGAAAGCAGGCAAGAAACCTGTTCTTCAATTTTTCAGCACTGAACACAAAAGCACACGTACTTTTGGCAGTGAACACACTCCTTATCTGCTAACCATTCTTGAACAATTCGACATCAGCGAACAAAATCCAGCACTGAAAGGCTGGACGATGAAAGACCGGACTTTTGAAACAAATAAAGGTGTCGGTTATTCCACTGTTTTCAGTTTTGAAGGACAGAAAGCTTTTACCGTCGAAAACGATGGTGATGGTGG
>JAUMTV010000334.1:0-585 GCA_030531025.1 Turicibacter sp. | reverse complement strand
AGCAAAACTTGAAGAAATATTGAAAGGCTACGGCCTTGCATGTAAAGAGTATGACGCTTCTTACATGTACATCACTCTTTATCTCAAAAACGAATTTTCCCTTATGACTTTCGAGGAATACCTCAAAGTCAATGAACGAGTTGACTAATCATGACCAGCAAATTGAACCAAAAAATCGAAAAAGATATTGCCGAATTTAACAAACGTGTTAGCACTGGCGAATCAAACGATGCAGTGTTGAAAAATATGTTGCGCCGCATCTACAAGGAGCAAGACCGGGACACCCGCCATGCTTGCGCAGAACAAGTTCTTCAAAGCAACGGCCCCGAAGATGCTCACTCCATCTGCATGAACGTGAACACTTTCTGATAACACCAATTTATGAAAAAGCCCATTCGCCGGGGCTTTTTCTATTCCTAATAGTTTTCAGTATTTTCTCTATCACTTTTTAATCACATTATCAACAACAAAATACTCAATAAGCCTATGATTTAATTGAAAAAAGTTGTTGACACAGTTGAACGACTCACTTATAATAACCCCATCAAGACGAGAAAGAGGAAAACAAACAAAATGACCGAATAA
>JAUMTV010000056.1 GCA_030531025.1 Turicibacter sp. | reverse complement strand
CAAACATTTAGTGTGTCGTGATAAATGTAGATTTTATTTCTGTTTATATATAGTTCTTAGTTCAATAAATGTTTTGGAAACGGTGTCCATGTTGATTTTATATATCCTGATTATTGTTTTATTTTTTTATGGTGAACAAGAGATTTTTTCAACGTCTTTTTATCGCATGAAAACCAATAAATTAACTTTAAAAAAAGGTCCTATTCGGATTGTTCATTTATCAGATTTGCACTCTAAATCATTTGGATACAAAAACCGACGATTAATTAGAAGAATTAAGCATTTGAATCCTGATTTTATCGTCACTACAGGGGATATGATTACTTCAACAGATGCTAATGGTGAGGTATTCTTAGATTTTGTTAAATCATGTTCTAATAGTTATCCGATTTTTTATATTGAAGGAAATCATGAAATTACAGCTAAATATGATCAATTAAATCATGAAACAGGTTGGTATGATGACTATTTACAATCTCTTGAAGAGTTAGGGGTATACGTCTTAAAGAATGATTATCGAAAGCTCACGATTAATGATGAAGTTATTTATATTTATGGATTAACGGTTCCATTAGCTCATTATTATGCAGTACCCGAGTCGATTCAAAAACAAGTCAATGTTAAAAAAATTGAGCATATTGATGAGGTCTTACCAAGTATAAATCCAAACTATTTAAATGTGTTATTAGCACATAATCCTTTTTTGGCTTCCTTATACGAAGCGCATGGATTTGATCAAGTGTATTGCGGTCATGTTCATGGAGGAGCGATTCGTTTACCATGGCTCGGAGGCCTATTATCACCTGAACGAAAACTATTTCCTAAATATAGTGCGGGTGTGTATAAGCTAGGAAAAATGAAGATGGTTGTTAGCCGAGGACTAGGTCGTTTGCGTTTGTTTAATCGCCCGGAGATTGTTGTTGTTGAAATAACTGCCAAAGGAGCATGAGAGGAGAAGTAGAATGGGAAGATTAGATCAAATAGCTATTATCTCAGATATTCATGGAAACTTACCTGCCTTAGAAGCCGTTTTAAATGATATTAAACAAAAAGGGATTTCTCATATCATTTGTTTAGGCGATATGGTCGGAAAAGGACCGCATTCAAAAGAAGTTTTTGAACAATGTTTAGCAAGTTGTCAAATGATTGTTAAAGGAAATTGGGAAGATTTTATTTCTGATTCAAAAACAAAAGAAACAGACTTTATTAAATTTTATCGCAATCAATTAGGTGAAGATTATCTATCACTCATTCGTAACTTACCAGGTGTTACTGGTTTTTGGATGAGTGGGAAATATATTCGATTATTTCATGCCAATCCACATAGCTTATATGATCGTGTTTATGGAACATCTCCAATTGATAAGCGTTTGGAATTATTTGAAGTTCCAGAGTTACCATCAACTGAATCATCTTCTTCATTGTCAGATGTCGTTGGTTATGGGGATATTCACGGAGGTTACTTACAACATTTAGATCAAGGTCGCATTTTATTTAATGTTGGAAGTGTCGGTAATTCATGTGATTCTATTCCTATGGCGGCATATGTTATCTTAGAAGGTAAATTACATGATAAAGAAGAGGCTGACTTTTCTATTCAGTTTCATCGTCTTAAATACAATCGTGAAAAATCTATTTTACAAGCACAAGAACTTAATATTCCTGATCAAGAGGCTTATATTAATGAGCTAAGAACAGGACGTTATAGTCGTTAAAAATACCTGCTAAAAAATGAGGTATTTTTAATTTTCAAAAACTTGGAATACAACCTTTTGGATAAATTCGTTAACACTAAGAATGTCGGTTTATTCAGAAAGGAGAATTCACATGAAAAAAGTAAGCTTAACATTAAGCGCTATTTTGTTAGCTGCAACGATTAGCTTAACAGGACATGCACAAGATGCAGCAAAAGAAAATCAAATGCCACCTGCTTTAACAGAAGAACAAAAAGGTGAGATGGCTAAACAAATGGAAGCTGAATATAAAGAAATGCAGGAAAAATTCAGCGCATTATCTGATGATCAGAAAAAAGAAATTTATGACCTTTATGACAAAGTCAATGTAGCAAAAATTAAATTATTAGATAAATACGTTGAACTAGGCTTAATATCTGAAGATGAAGCAAAAGAGATTCAACAACATATGTCTGAAATCTCGGAAAAAATTCGTAAAGAAGGGCAATTTATTGGGTTTAAAGCTCCACATGCACCGAAAGTAAAAGAAAAAAATGAAGTTTCATCTAATAAAGAAGAATAGTTAAACGAATAGAAAAAATTGAAGAGAAAACCTCAAATTGATTTGAGGTTTTTTTGTATTTGATGATTTCACAACAATGTCAATTAGATCCAAGCTGCATATGATAACATAGGAGTTGAAAAGAGATGAGGTGATTAAACTGAAGGAGCGTCAGCACCCTGTATTAGGCCCTCAACAGCGAGCGATTCCATCAACGATTCATCATACATATAAATTGAAAATGACAGAACATGAGCAAAAACGAAAAACATATTTTGCAAGGTTAAGAGGTTATCGTGACCGACAATAGCAGTCACGGTAACTCTTTTTATTTAAATAAAACTATATAATTTAAAAATTAGACAATACTCTAAATATTTAATGTATAAAAAATAAACGAATATTGAAAAAGTAAAAAACTTAAAACTATGAGTCAAACAAAAAGCGGATAATAAAAGATGTAATATTTTTCACAATTAAGTGGAGATATAGTATGATTCATCATATATTTACATAAACTGTAATGATATGGCATTAAGGAGGGATGCTCATGTTTTTAAATCAGCAATTATGGGCTATTTATCACATGGCGTTGAAGCGTGAGAGTATACGAACTTTACTCCTTTATGATGATGGATGGAGAGAAACAGATCTAAGTTACAAGTTTATTATCATCTGTACCAATCCGATGAATTATTTTAAAAACTTGGATTGGATAGAGGAGATCGATAATGTTGAGCACATAGAAAGGGAACATTCTTTTTATCAAAATAGTGAAATATTCTTTAATTCGTGTGTTATTTTTAAAACTGGATGGAGCTGCCAATTTATCTTTATAGAAAATAAGAGAGAGACTATTTTTTCAAAACAATCTAATATTGTCGTCTTTATTGATCGAGACCAATTAATTAAGTCAGAGCAAGTCCGTCTTGATGCGATAAAAAGTGGACAATGGCATGAACTACCTAAAGAAACAGAACTTGAAGAAATCATTACCGACTTTTATGAAAATGCTCTTCATCTTTGTCATTTGTATAAACAACAACTTAAACGCAATTTATTAATGAAACAAAAAGAACCATTAGAACGTACGATTATTTATTTACTTCAATGGCTCAACTTTTTAGGTGAATGTTTTTATGAAGATGAATTGAAAAAAATAAGTCGCTTAATTGACGTGCCAGTTATGATGAATAAACCTATAACGTTTCAGTTAATTTTAGAGTACATTGAAACCGTTGATTATTTAGTTGTATTATATTTAAAGTGTATGAATTATCAGTTGGAGAGTGCGAAGTCGATGATTCTCAAAGATTATATCAATTACATGATCAATCAGGAAACTAATGACGTAAAAGGTAATAAATTAGCTATCTTTCGGGTAAGTTAATAAAGATTTGTCAGTTCTTTACAAAAGCGAAGCATCACTCATTCCTTAGTCAAATAATTTATGGTAAAATATAGAGATGAGTGGAAATAGGAGTGTGAGTAGCGTGAATTTAAACCAAAATATGATTAAAAATCGTGCAGCTAACCCTGCTGTTTTTTCGCGTGCTCAGTCATTTTTTAACAGTGGGGGTAAAATTCAATACTATATCACTTATGATCCTGTAGACTTTTATCAAATTTTTGCAGAAGTGAATGATGATGGTGAGAGGCATCAAATTCTTATTAATTTAGATGATAGGAGTAAAATTATTCATGATCAGTGTGACTGTGGAACTTTTGTTTCTAAATTTGGTTCATGTAAGCATGTTATTGCGACTTTACTGAAGGTACATGATGATCAAGTTCATAATAAGTTAGTCATTCATTCGAATGGAAACGAAGAAGAGGGACTTATTGATGAGTTACTAGCCGCTTACGAGGCAAAATTAACGGCCGAGTTTAATCATGAAATGTACACAAAAGATGTGATGCTTTATCCCAAGTTAGTCGTAAAGTCATTAGATGAAGTTCATCTAGAAGTTTCAATTGGAAATCATCGTCCTTATGTTGTTCGCGATATTTATAAGTTAGCAAGTGATATTTGGAATGAAAATGTTGTTAGCTATGGAAAAGAACTTCAATTTAAACATTCGATTTTGCATTTTGATGAACGATCACGTCCTTTAGCAAAATTTATTTGTGAGGTTGTTAAAGAATATGATATTTATGCTAAACAACTAACGACACTAGGCCCAATTAAATCAACCCGTTCGATTATTTTAACACCTGCTTGGCTAGATACGTTTTACGACCTTTATCAACGTCAAACTATTTCATGTGATGTTGAGGATTTATCAAGTGAACTGATGGCACTTTATCCTTATGAGCCTAAGCTCGAGTTTCGTTTGACACAAGAAAAAGATGACTACTATTTATCGCATAATTTAGGACCTTTTAAATTAGTAACTGGACAAAAATATACGTATATTATTTGTGAACGAGAAGCCTATCGATGTGGATTACAGTTTATAAATCAACTGTTACCGATTTTAAAGACAATTATTCAATCTCCACATTTTGAATTGCGAATGAGTGAAGCAGCAATGGGGAAATTTTTATCTCTCGTGATGCCAAAAATTGAACCTTATGTTCGCGATATTTCGTTAAATACGCTTTATGAAAAGTTTAAAATTTATCCTTTAACGGTTAAATTTTATTTAGATTCATTAAAACGTGGTAACATAGGTTTGAGTGTTCAATTTTGTTATGGCGAGACAGTCATTCAAGCGAATGATCCGCATTCATTTGAACAAAGTACTACGGTTTTAAGAGATGCTAGTAAAGAAGCTAAAATATTAGCTGTCATTGAACAATATTTATTTCATAAAACAAGCGATGGCAGTTATGCTTTATCAGATGAAGAGGGGATCTATTCATTTATTCATGAGGGAATCACTGAATTAAGACAGTTAGGCGAAGTTTATGCGTCTGATACCTTTAAGGCGATTAAAATTAAAGAACCAAAATCATTCTCAGTTGGGATCCATTTAAAAAATGATTGGTTGAGCTTGAGCTTTGAAGATTTAGAGTTTGGTCCTTCAGAGTATAAAAAGATATTAGCGTCATATCGTCAAAATAAAAAGTATTTTCGTTTAAAAGACGGTTCATTCATTAACCTGAAAAATGAATATGTTGATACATTAGCTTCATTTGTTGATGATTTAAATTTAAATGATTCACAACTCGATGAAGAAGAAATTTTACTTCCGAAGTATCGAGCGTTATATTTAGATCAACTCACAAAAATGAGCCAATCACTTTATGTTGAACGTGATGCTTCATTTAATGATATGATTGAGGAGTTTAAACATGTTGATGAGACAGATTATAATGTGCCAACAGAGCTTCAACCTATTTTAAGAGATTACCAAAAAACGGGATATCGTTGGTTGAAAACACTTTCTAAATATCAAATGGGTGGAATATTAGCTGATGATATGGGACTTGGGAAAACACTACAAGTCATCTCAGTTTTATTATCGGAAAAAGACAATCCAACGAAACCGTCTCTCATTGTCGCCCCAAGTTCGCTCGTATATAACTGGGAAAGTGAAATTCATAAGTTTGCTCCTACGTTGACAACCCAGATTATTCATGGCGATCCAGCGACGAGAAAGCAACTCATTGCGGAATGTAATCAGTATGATATTTTAATTACGTCATATGACCTTATCAGACGTGATATCGAAAGTTATCAAACTTCTTATCGTTTCAGATATTGTATTCTTGATGAAGCGCACTATATTAAAAATCATACAACTTTAAGTGCAAAAGCCGTTAAAAAGATTAACAGTGAAGTGCGTTTTGCCTTAACAGGGACTCCTATTGAAAATTCGTTGTCAGATTTATGGTCTATTTTTGATTTTATTTTACCAGGTTATTTTGGAACGTATAGTCAATTCAAAAAGAAATATGAAGTGCCCGTTATGAGGCAACAAAATTTAAACTTATTAAGTCGTATTCATCAACAAGTGGCCCCATTTATTTTACGTCGCCTCAAAAAAGAGGTTTTAAAAGAATTACCAGAAAAGATTGAAACGAATATGTACTGTGAGATGGATAAGACTCAACAAAACCTCTACTATGCGATGGTCTATGAAATGAAAGAAGAAATGAATCAAGAAATTCAAGTTCAAGGCATTGAACGTAGCCGAATTAAGATTTTAGCTCTTCTCATGCGATTACGACAAATTTGCTGTGATCCATCTTTATATTTAGAAAACTATAAAGGGGAGAGCGCTAAATTAAAGCTTTGTTTAGAGCTTGTTGATGAATGTATTTCATCTGGACATAAAGTATTAATTTTCTCACAATTTACATCCATGCTTGATATTTTATCAAGAGAACTTAAGACAAAACAAATTGAACACTTAATCCTCACAGGTTCAACTAAAAGTAGTGAACGACTGAAATTAACTGAACAATTTAATACAGATGATACGCCAGTCTTTTTAATCTCATTAAAAGCTGGTGGAACAGGATTGAACTTAACAGGAGCAGATGTTGTGATTCATTATGACCCTTGGTGGAATATGAGTGCACAAAATCAAGCAACTGACCGCGCACATCGTCTTGGGCAAGAAAAAACGGTTCAAGTCTTCAAATTATTTGTTAAAAATACAATTGAAGAAAAGATTGAACGATTACAGCAACGAAAACGTGATTTAACAGAAGCGATTGTTCAAGAAGGCGAGACGTTTATTAACCAATTAAGTAGTGAGGAACTAACAGCACTTTTTGAAAGTGATGATAATTTTAATTGACAAAGTGAGAAGCTTTGCATAAAATGATAATAAATAATAAACCTTTGATTGAGAAATAGTAGTTTAAGTCGCATTTAACAGAGAGTCGATGGTTGGTGTGAATCGATAAATGTCTTAAACGAATGGGCTCATGAGTGGAACCTGAATAAAAAGAGTAAGGAACCCGGTTACTCCCGTTATGAGTGTCAAGTGGAATAGCAGATGTCTATTCTATTGAGGTGGTACCGCGGTTTCATGATCGTCCTCTATCTATTTGATAGAGGGCGATTTTTTATTTAGGATTTCGATAAAAGGATGATCACAATAAATAAAGGAGTGTCTATTATGGCAAGAATTTTATCTGCAATTCAACCGTCAGGAACGTTAACGATCGGAAATTATTTAGGTGCCTTAAAAAACTTTGTGAAACTACAAGATGAGCACGAATGTTTATTCTTCATCGTGGACCAACATGCGATTACAGTTCCACAAGATCGTTTAGAATTACGTAAAAAAATTAAAGAATTAACAGCGTTATATTTAGCTTGTGGATTAGATCCGGAAAAAGCGACAATCTTTGTTCAATCAGAAGTGCCAGGGCACACTCAATTAGCATGGATGTTAACTTGTAATACATCAATGGGTGAATTAGAGCGTATGACGCAATTTAAAGATAAATCACAAAAATTAGCGTCTAAAGGTCAAGGAATTGGTGTTGGATTATTCATGTATCCAGTATTAATGGCTGCGGATATTTTATTATATGATGTGGATTTTGTACCAGTTGGAGATGATCAAAAACAACATTTAGAGTTAACACGTGATTTAGCTGAACGCTTTAATCATCGCTTTGGTGAGACGTTTAAAATTCCTGAGCCATTAATCGCTAAAACAGGAGCGCGTATTATGTCTTTACAAGAGCCAACTAAGAAAATGAGTAAATCAGATGATAATCCACGTAACTTCATTTTAATGACGGATGAGCCAAACGTTATCCGTAAAAAAATTAAATCAGCGGTCACTGATTCAGATGGAATCATTGCCTTTGATCGTGAAAATAAACCAGGTTTATCAAACTTATTAGAAATTTATTCTACGATTACAGGAGAATCAATTGACTCAATTGTGGCTCGCTATGAAGGTTGTGGTTATGGACAGTTTAAATCAGATTTAGCAGAAGTGGTAGTTACTGAGTTAGAACCGATTCAAAAGCGTATGAAAGAATTATTAAACTCTCCAATTATTGATGAAGTGTTAGATCGTGGAGCAGAACAAGCAAATAAATTAGCATTTAAAAAAGTGAAAAAAGTTGAACATAAAATGGGATTAGGACGTAAAAAATAATCCTTTAAAAGGCTAGCTTAAAAAGCTAGTCTTTTTCATGAAATCAAAGATATCCGAGGGCGTTTCTTATCAAATTCTTCTGTCGAACATCTGCACTTAAAGACAGTTTAGTTCTATTATTGAACGATACTGTGGAAGCGATTGACAACGTACAGCAATTTCAAATAAAATGAGATTAACTTAAACACGTAACACGTTAGATGGGGGCTAAGTATGGGGAAAGTTTTAGTTTTTTTATTTGATGGAATGACCGATTATGAAATTACATTTATCTGTCATGTCCTGCATACTGATGCAGGAAAAGATATTATTACAGTCGCTTATGAAGATCGTGTCGTTAAAGCACAATCAGGCTTTTCATTTGAACCAGATTGTACAATATCTGAAGTGGTTGATTTACAAGCGGATGGCTTAATTCTTTGTGGAGGGCGAGCGGTTGATATTAAACCTTCGTTGATGAAGTTAATTCAACGTTTTAACCAAGAGCGTAAATTATTAGCGGCCATTGGAAGTGCTGGAACGATTATGTTAGCGAAATCAGGTGTTTTAGATGAGGCGACTTATACGACACCGATAACCGATTGGACAACCAAGTACCAATATGTCTATGGAATTCAAGATCCATTTCCACGTGATAACTATATCGAAAAACGATTAGTTCGAGACCGTCATATTATTACGGCACAACCTATCGCTTTTTTAGATTTCACTTTAGAAATTTGTGCTTGGTTTAAACTTTTTCAAAATCATCAGGAAAAACATGCTTTTGCTAAATTAATTAAAGGCGCATAAAAAAAGGTTAACTCTACAATAGGAGTTAACCTTTTTAAGAACTTTATTATGTCGTAGGATGATTCAGCTGTGACCTATTACAATGAAAGGTGAATGGAAACTTTGGTGACTATACCCATCCGTTTCAGTTTTAGGTTATAAAAAAGTAAATGACATGAATTTTCACGAAAGAAAAAGCAGTCGTTTTTATAATGGCTGCTTTTATTGTAGTCACAGGTTAAATTATTTAGTTTCTTTATGAAATAGGGTGACCATTTAATTTAATTATCAATATTTCTTTGAAATAGGAGTGAGACATCAAATCTGATCCTTTCTAATGTTTTTTAGGTTGTTAACAGGGGAGCAGGACAAAGACTTGATATCTCTTTTTGATTCCATGAAAAAAGGCATTGCCACGTCAGCAACACCACATATTATAGAACCTTTTATTATATGTTTATTGGCTTGAGTTCGCCATGAATAATAATTTTTTCTTCTTTAATAAATGTTTCAAGTCCTTTAAATGAACTAGGATATAAGTCATCTATTTGAATTAATTTGTTTAGACATGCTGATGGATGATAGCCGACGTGTGGTAATCTTGTCAGTTGTGTAATCAGACGCATTTCCTGCTTCATTTGATCAAATGAAAAATAAGCGGTCAGTTTTGTAAAAACTTGTTTTATGTATTGTAAGGGTGTGTTCCCTTTTAGAAGCTCATCCGGCATAAATAATTCAGTAGCTGCTTCATCGTCCATTGGGCTTTGCATTTCAATGCTTGAATTCACATCTGAGATGTTCATCAACTTTGACGATTCGTGACAACCAATGATTAAAACACTACTTGCAAAAGCTGCAAATAACATTTGCTGTAATCTCATATTTACCTCCATTGCGATACTTTAGGCGAACGTTATCTAATTTAACATAAGATTTATTCAATGTAAATAACAATGAAACACATTTAGATAAAATTCAACATTAAAAAGCGTTTTTTCGCTTATATTTTATCTAAATTTATCTCATTTTTTTGAAGAGAATGAAATAAACTGTAAAAAAATATAAATTTAAATAAAGAATGACTGTTATTTAACGTTAGAAATGATACAATATAAATAAATACCATAATATGGAAAATAAAAGAGTGGAAATGGAAGGGGGAATTTGATGATCAAATATAATGACCATACGAATTTAATGGAAGCCATTGAGCATAATTACATCTTAAATGATGTGAAAGAGCCAAATCTTTATCGCGATTTATATCCATATGATGAAATTCCAAAGGTAGCGTTTAATCATACACGGGTTCCAATTCATATGCCAAATGAAATATTTATAACCGATACGTCCTTTCGGGATGGACAGCAATCACGTGCCCCTTATACGACGGATCAGATGATCCACCTTTATCAGTTGCTACATCGTCTCGGTGGGCCGCAAGGAAAAGTACGTCAGAGTGAGTTTTTTTTATACTCTAAAAAAGATCGTGAAGCCGTTTATCGTTGCTTAGAGCTAGATTATGAATTTCCAGAGATTACAGCATGGATTCGTGCGAATAAAGAAGATTTTCAATTAGTTCGTGAGATGGGGCTAAAAGAAACGGGGATTTTAGTTTCATGCTCCGATTATCATATTTTTAAGAAATTAAAGATGTCAAGAAAGCAAGCTTTTGAACATTATTTAGGAATTGTTAAACAATCTCTTGAGGTTGGAATTGTTCCAAGATGTCATTTAGAAGACATTACACGCGCTGATTTTTATGGATTTGTCGTTCCGTTTGCAATGGCACTAAAGCAGCTAAGTGATGAGTGTCAGATTCCAATTAAGGTGCGAGCTTGTGACACGATGGGTTATGGAGTGACCTATCCAGGAGCAGCATTACCACGCTCTGTTCAAGGAATTATTTATGGTTTAAATCATCATGCTCAAATTCCGTGTGAACAAATAGAGTGGCATGGGCATAATGACTTTTATAAAGCTGTTAGTAATTCATCAAATGCTTGGTTATATGGAGCTAGTGGCGTCAATTGTACAATGCTTGGCATTGGTGAACGAACAGGGAATACCCCACTTGAAGCGATGGTATTTGAATATGCCCAACTACGGGGGACATTAGATGGAATGGATCCAACCGTGATCACTGAAATTGTCTCTTATTATGAGCATGAGATCGGTTATAAAGTAGCCTCGAACATGCCGTTTGTAGGGAAAAATTTTAATGTGACACGTGCGGGGATTCATGCAGATGGTCTATTAAAAGATGAAGAAATATATAATATTTTTGATACGACGAAGTTTTTAAATCGACCACCTTTAGTTTCCATTTCAGCACATTCAGGATTAGCTGGAATTGCTCACTGGGTGAACTCGTATTATCAATTAAGTAAAAATGAGATGGTGGATAAAAATTCACCATTAGTTTGCCGCTTAAAATCATTTGTTGATCATGAGTTTGAAAATGGCCGCATTGGGGTTATGTCAGATGATGAGTTGGCAAGCTATGTTAACTTTTTAAAATCAAATGGGGGCGAATTTTAATGGGACTAACGTTAACACAAAAAATCATTCAAAATCATCTCGTTCATGGCATCATGAAAGCAGAAGAAGAAATCGCCATTACGATTGATCAAACCTTAACGCAAGATTCAACGGGAACGATGGCTTATTTGCAGCTTGAAGCGATGAATATTGATCGCGTTAAAACGAAGCGTTCAGTAGCTTATGTCGATCATAATTTATTACAGGTCGGATTTGAGAATGCAGATGATCATAAGTATATTCAAACCGTTGCCAATAAATATGGGATTTATTTTTCAAAGCCTGGAAACGGGATTTGTCATCAAGTTCATTTAGAACGATTCGGAGTACCTGGGCAAACACTCATCGGAAGTGATTCGCACACGCCAACGTGTGGTGGTATCGGAATGTTGGCCATTGGGGCTGGAGGATTAGATGTGGCACTTGCCATGGCAGGACAACCCTACTATTTAAAAATGCCAAAAATGGTTCAAATTAAATTAAAAGGACAGCTAAAACCAGGTATTTCCTCAAAAGATATCATTTTAGAAGTGTTGCGACTATTAAGTGTTAAGGGTGGCGTTGGAAAGGTGATAGAGTACAGCGGTGAAGGAGTCAAAGACTTAACCGTTCCTGAACGTGCGACGATTACGAATATGGGAGCAGAACTTGGAGCGACAACATCCATTTTCCCAAGTGATGAACAAACCTATGCCTTTTTAAAAGCTCAGAAGCGGGAAGAGGTTTATACTCCGTTATGTGCAGATGAGGATGCTGTTTATGATGAAGTTTATGAAATTTATTTAGATGAATTAGCACCTTTAGTCGCTAAACCACATTCACCAGACTTTGTTTCAACCGTTGATGAAGTCGGGCCTATTAAAGTCGACCAAGTTGCGATCGGCTCTTGTACGAATGGTTCTTATCTTGATTTGATGAAAGTCGCATCTATTTTAAAAGGGAAGCGGGTTCATCCTGATGTGAGCTTAGTCATTTCTCCAGGTTCTAAACAAGTTTTAACGATGTTAGCTCAAAATGGGGCATTAGCCGATTTAGTAGCAAGTGGCGCCCGAATTTTAGAAGTTGGCTGTGGACCATGTATTGGAATGGGGCAAGCTCCTGCGACTAATGCAATTAGTTTACGAACTTTTAATCGGAACTTTTATGGTCGATGTGGAACCTTATCGGCACAAGTTTATCTTTGTTCACCAGAGACAGCAGCTTATTCCGCTATTGAGGGGAAATTAGTGAATCCTAAAAAGATGAATGAGACAGTGTCTTTACCAACGACATTTGTGGTTCAAGATAATAGTATCATCATTCCAAATGAGCTTGAAAATGACATTGTCCGTGGTCCAAATATTAAACCATTTCCTTTAAATCATCCTCTAACAGAAGATTTGAAGGCAAGTGTCTTATTAAAAGTGGGCGATCACATGACGACTGATCACATTATGCCATCAAATGCGAAGCTGTTGCCGTATCGTTCCAATATTCCTTATTTAGCTAATCACTGTTTTGAAACCGTTGATCCGACTTTTTCTGAGCGTGCGAAAGAAGCAAAAGTTGGCTTTATTGTTGGTGGCGAAAATTACGGTCAAGGCTCTTCACGTGAACATGCTTCACTTGTTCCACTTTATTTAGGAATCAAAGTTGTTTTTGCCAAATCATTTGCTAGAATTCATCGATCAAACTTAATCAACTCCGGAATTCTTCCACTCGAATTTAAAGAAGTGTCTGACTATGATAGGATTGAACAGGGAGACTCGATTGAACTGATAGGAATCAAAGAAGCCATTCAGGAGAACTTAGAAGACATAACCGTAACAAATTTAACAAAAAATATAACATTTAAAGTACGCCTATCATTTAGTCCACGTGAAAAAGAGGCTTTATTAGCAGGTGGAATCATTAATTTAATTCGTAGTCAGGAGGGGAACTAATGAAAACTGTGACATTAATTCCAGGAGACGGAATCGGACCGGAGATTAGTCAATCGGTGATTAAAATTTTTGAAGCGGCTAAAGTTCCGATTCAATTTGAAATTGTCGAAGCAGGAGCAAAGATGATGTCAAAAGAAAAGACACCACTTCCTCAATCCGTACTAGATTCGATTCAAAAAAATAAGATCGCCTTAAAAGGCCCGATCACAACACCAATTGGTTCTGGTTTTCGTAGTGTAAACGTGGCTTTAAGGCAACACTTTAATCTATATGCTAACGTCCGACCGGTTAAAAGCATTCAAGGAATTTCAAGTCGTTATGATGATGTGGACTTAATTATTGTCCGTGAAAATACGGAAGATTTATATGCTGGGATTGAACATAAAATTGGAGATGTAGCAGCAGAAAGTATCAAAGTCGTGACTAAAGTAGCAAGTGAACGCATTGCTAAGTATGCCTTTTCTTTAGCAAAACAACAAAACCGTCAAAAAGTAACGGCGGTTCATAAAGCGAATATTATGAAACTAAGTGATGGGTTATTTTTAGACTGCGTTCGTCAGGTGAAGAAGACGTATCCAGACATTCATTATGAAGAACAAATTGTTGATGCGATGTGCATGAATTTAGTTTTACATCCAGAGGCTTCCGACATTCTTTTGATGGGCAATCTTTATGGAGATATTTTATCGGATTTATGTGCTGGCTTTGTTGGAGGACTTGGATTAGTGCCTGGGGCTAACATAGGAGATGAAGTGGCTATTTTTGAAGCAGTTCATGGAAGTGCTCCAGATATTGCCGGTCTTAACCAAGCGAATCCAACCGCTTTAATTCAATCTTCTATTATGATGTTACGACATTTAGATTTAAATCAAGAAGCTCATTTGATTGAATCTGCTTTATATGCTGTTTATGAACAAGGTGAGTATTTAACAAAAGATGTTGGAGGATGTGCAACAACGAGTCAGTTTACAGACGCCATTATTTCAAACTTACATCATTCGAAATAGAACGGGCTTCCGTTCTATTTTTTGTTATCATTAGACAAGGCGAATGAGAATATGACGAGCTAAGACAGTTTCTACTAGTTAAAACGAGTTTGAAAGAATACTTTTTTTAGCGAAGAATTGGTCATATCATAAGAGGCCACCCTTGTTACGATATAATAAATCATATTTATGAGGCGAAATGGAGGATACCTATGCCAGATGCACAATCAATCTTACTACTTTGCGCCTTCTTATGTTTTATTACCGGTATATTTAGCCCAGATATCGTAATCAAGTGGGGGCTTCCGTCTGTAACAGTAAGAAGACGTGTTTTAACCGCTTTTAGTGGAATTATCGTTCTTTTAGTTTTAGTCAACCAACTCAATATGTCCTTACCAAAGGCCGACTTAGAAGATAATGAACGGATGGAATCAAGAAATGTATTTCTCTTTTCATCAATCGAAGAAGGAGAGAAAATGAAACTATATAAAATAGCTGATACGGGTTATACCAATCATTTATCGATTGAGATTGTCGATGAACAAAGTACAAAAGGAAATCAATTTTATGAGGCACCAGAAGGCTATGAGTTTGTTCAAGTCACGTATCAAATTACCAATCAGTTAGATGAGCCTTATACATTAGATATGAATGAGTTACAACTTCAAACGGAAACGCTTGAGACGCTATCTCCTATGTTAGAAGGTGGACAAAAAACAAGAATAACGATTGAGTCTAAAGAGACGAAAGACCTCTCACTGATTTATTTACAACCAGTAGAAGAAGCTTATTTAACGGTCACTTACTTACCTCTTCATTATGAACTAGAAGCTGAAGAAGAGCAGCCTGAAGAAGTTGTCGTTAGCAAAATCGGGGAAATTTTAAAAACGGAGCAAGCAATGATTCAAGTTCATGAAGTGAGTCGAATTGATCAAAACACGAAAGTTGGCTATGAGTATATTGAAGTTTCTTTAAGTATTAAAAATCCAACCAATCATTTTATGACGTACTACCCTTTTCACTTTGAGTTAATATGTAACTTGAGTCCGTCTAATATCAAGCCAACAATTGGTTTAACAGAAGGACAGACGCTAACGATTACAGAACTAGCGAGTGGGGGAATGGTGAGCGGAACGCTTTTATTTGAAGTGCCAAAAGGAGCAAGCGATTTAACATTGTTTTATCATGAACCATCATTATTTACGAAGCAACAGTTTGAAATTAACTTAATGGAAACCGCAAACCAACCTATACCGTTACAGTCAGAAGTCATCCTCAATAAAGATCAGCAAGAAATGACGGAACTTGAAGGTTTTCAATTAGACATTCTTAGCACACAATTAACAGAAGAAACGGAATATAGTCGTGCGAAAGGCCATCAGCAATTTATTATGATTGAAGTGAATTTAACGAATACTTCATCTGTTGCCAAAGAGTATACAACATATGATTTTAAGCTGATGAATGAACAAGGGCGTTTATTATTACCAAGCATGTCTTTAATTGATAATAAACATGAGCTCAAAAATGGCACGTTAAATCCAAATGAGAGTGTCAGCGGCTATTTATTATTTGAAGATTCGGATTTATATACTGATTTCACGTTATTTTATTCACCGAGTCATTGGAATAATAGCAACTGTCTCATTCAAAAACTCCCTAAATCGTAAGAAAATTTTACAAATTACTTGGAAAAATAGTGTCTTTTTTGTGTACTCAGTGTATAATAAGGTTAATTTAAAAAGAGAGGGAGATGACTGCTTAATATTGGTGATTCAATTATCTAAGATTTAGGTGAGATACTTTGGAATCCGACAATGATTGGCTTAAATGCTTAACATGAAGTGATTTAACCACTTCATATCTATTAATTGCAAAAGCGTTATATCTTTGAAATCAAATTAGATTTAATTTTGGGAAACTCTTCCCAATGATAAATCTAAAAAATGAGAAACAAGATCTAAGAAGACATCATGTACATTGATATGAAGGACTATTTTTGGGATTTTCTTTGTAAAACTCATCTGTTATTAATCATAGGGCGTCATCATTTGAAAGTTTCATACTAAAAGGAGACTTTCATTCAGTAATCCCTTTCTTTTTTTCAAGTTGTAGATTTGGAGACGTAAGTGTTCCAGACTTTCGGCTATCATAATGAAGTGAATGATTAAGATTAGAAAACATTAATACTTATTGGGGAAAAATAAGTATTAAAAATGAAGGTGTAAAGGGGTAGTGAGTATGAATCAAAGGCTTTTTGAAGTGTTAATTAAGGAGGAACAACACCCATTTTCAGGGTGGGATTTTAGCTATTTAGAAGATAGTCAGCGTATGGTGGAGTTCCCATTACAGTGGAAGTTCTCAAATGTGTTGAGACCTTATTTAAATGAATGTAACTGCTTATTAGATATGGGGACAGGTGGCGGAGAATATTTAAGTTCTTTTGCGCCACTTCCTAAAAAAACAATGGCAACGGAAGGATATCAACCTAATGTGTCAATTGCAAGAAAACGCCTAGAACCACTTGGTGTTGAGGTCGTCCCAATCCACTCTGATGATGAGTTACCATTTGAAGATGAATCTTTTGATTTAATCATGAATAAGCACGAATCATTTGAGACAAGTGAAGTTGCTCGTCTATTAGGTGACAATGGGTATTTTATTACTCAACAAGTCGGGGGACTTAATGATTGTGAGTTAAATTTATGGTTAAATGCAGAACCTTGTCATTATTCGAATTGGAGCTTACGCTCGGCTATTAATTCACTAAGAGAGGTTGGATTAACCATCGTAGAAGCAAAAGATGATATTTCACGAACACGCTTTTATGATGTTGGAGCGATCGTTTATTATTTAAAAGCGATCAGTTGGCAAATCCCGGACTTCTCGGTTGAAACATACTTTGACCGCCTTGCAGCCATCCAAGACATTATTAATCAGCAAGGTTATATTGATCTAACGAAACACCGATTTTTAATTATCGCACAAAAAGTTAAGCAAGATTAATTGCTTAACTTTTTTTATAAAGGAGGAAAGGGGATGATTCGATACGCAAAGCCTGAAGATGCTAACCGAATTGCTACGATTAATATTTCGGCTTGGCAAACGGCTTATCGAGGACTTGTCTCAGATGAGCTGTTTGATCAATTAAACGTTGAAAAAGCAACGAAAAAGGTTGATGAACGACTAAAAGAACAGCCACATGAGATCGTCGTTTCTGAAAACGAAAAAGAAATTGAAGGATTTATCGGATTTGGAGCCGCAAGAGATGAAGACTGTGACTTGCTAACGGCTGAGATGTACACGGTTTATTTTGATGTTAACTATTACGGTAGTGGACATGCCCATGAGTTATTTCAGTTTGTATTAAATGAGAAGATTAAATCTCAAGGATATCGTAAAGTGATTCTTTGGGTGTTTGAAGAAAATAAACGAGCCCGTCGTTTTTATGAAAAAGAAGGATTCATTAAAACAAATCATCGAAAGGTGTTTAACGATCAAGCACCTGAAATTCGGTTAACCTTTCGAGTGAACTCAAATGAATGTTAGATAGTTGTTTATCTAAGTAAATTAGTTTTATAAATTCCTATCACGTCTTTTAATCATTAGAATATTTTATGAATAGAGGACTATGATACAGGAGGGATAAACAACATGGAATGGTTTGCTAGTCTTTCTCCAGTAATTCAAGCATTAATTGCCACGATTTTTACTTGGGGAGTTACAGCTCTTGGGGCTGCTACAGTTCTCTTCTTTAAAAACATAAACAAACGATTATTAGATGGAATGCTTGGTTTTGGTGCCGGAGTGATGATTGCAGCAAGTTTTTGGTCATTATTAAATCCAGCACTGGAACTTTCTGAACAACTCGGTTCACATTTTGTCTGGCTTAATCCAGCGATTGGGTTCTTAGCAGGTGGTTTATTTGTTGTCTTATCTGAAAA
This sequence comes from Turicibacter sp., assembly GCA_030531025.1. The sequence goes on along the minus strand of JAUMTV010000056.1, from coordinate 3,142 downwards.
GTTTATGGATCGGTTCTATTTTAATCAATGGCGAGATGAGGAGTGTAAAAATTCATTAAAACGAAGTTTATTACTCGTCTCAGCAGTAACGATTCATAATATTCCTGAAGGGTTAGCTGTTGGGGTTGCGTTTGGTGGAGTAGTTGCTGGTATTGAAGGCGCTTCTTTAATTTCAGCCATCTTGCTTGCCATTGGGATTGGGCTTCAAAACTTTCCAGAAGGAGCTGCTGTTTCACTTCCACTTCGTCGAGAAGGTTATAGTCGAATGAGGGCTTTTCTTTCTGGTCAAGCGTCCGGTTTAGTTGAACCTGTTGCCGGAGTCATCGGGGCTTTTGCTGCAATTACTGTCCGTAGTTTGCTACCATTTTTATTATCGTTTGCTGCAGGTGCTATGATTTCAGTCGTTGCCTCAGAGTTAATTCCTGAAAGTGCACGAGATAATAAAAATTTAGCCGCAATTGGTGTGATCGTTGGCTTTATGATTATGATGGTGATGGATGTGGCTTTAGGATAATTGAATCAAACAAAAAAACCTGTACGTTTAGTCGTACAGGTTTTTTATCTAACGATCAAGCAAATCAAACACCTCAAAAAAGAAGGTGTTTTTCTTATTCTTCATCAAGCTGTGATTCGTAAGATTCACGGTCAATTGGAGAGAATCCAACAATTTGATCGCAGTGTAACGTAATCTCTTCGAAGCTTAAGCTATGTCCTGCAGCATATGTGACAATAGCATCTTTCACACAAATCATGCTGCCATCTCCAATCAGTTCAACTTCATCTTCTAAAGACATATTTTTAATGATTTCTTCTTTAGCTGTTGAGATCATTCCACACATTGTCTCATCTAAGACATCACCGGCAAAAAATAAACGTCCCATCACATGCCCAAAGTTTGTAATTAAAATGACATAACCATCTCCAGAGTTTGCCATTGCTGATAATAAATTTAAATTTAAATATTTAGCAGACATTTGTTTCATACTCACACATCCTTTTTTCACATACCTTTACCATTTTAACATGAGAAAAACTTCACGACTACAAGAAGTTGTCGGAATTTAGAAATATCTATCTCATGAAAGAAAAGAACAATTTAAAACCCCTTTTTGAAAAGAGATTGGATGCTTATGAGGAAGTCTATAAAAAAGCAAGGTCAAAAGGGAGCTGTAAATCTCACAGTGCCTCATTACAGCAATTCGTTTTGCTATAAAGGATTAGTGGACACTCAACTCTTTTTTGTATCCATGACGTATTAGCTAAGTGAATACATGGTATAATTATTCTATTATAGAAAAAGGGGGGGAAGCGATGTATCGCTATATTTATGTAGAAGCCCAAGCTGAAACATTTTTTAACGTAGCTAATCATCGAGAATTAATTGATGAATACAGTCAAAAAGGATGGCGATTTGTCACGGCTATTCCAACTGATATGAATGGTCACGGCTATATCAAAAAATACGACTTAGTCTTCGAAAAACAAATAAACGACTAAAAAGTTGTCTTTTAAGGCAACTTTTTTATATCTTTACTCAACTTTCTCAGTTGAAAAATACTCAGTTCTCCCTAATCTTCTAAGGGAGTGTAACTATTGAGTATTTATCTTGACAATTTATTCTTATTGCTTGATGACATAAAAAAAGACATGTTTCTGGAAATACTAAGGGTAACCAACCAATCAGAAAGGATGTCATCGTTATGTTACCCCAATTTAAAGAATTTATGCTTTTACCAAAAGAAATGCAAGTGACTTTTTCTGAACTAAAAATCAGCTCTTATTTACGCCAAGCTAACATTAAAAAATCTAAGGGGTTCTCCTGTCTTTACCTCTTTGCCTTGATTTTTCTATTAACCTTTCATCACCGAACGTGGTTTCAATCTAAATTCTGTGAACGTAAAGCTTCTGATTTACCAGTAAAAGATGCTGTCTATCGTTTTTTAATTACTTCTACTTACAATTGGCGTCGCTTCTTGCTTTCTTTAAGTGCTTATGTTATTTCACTTTGTACGGAACTCACAAAAGATGATCGAGTCAATGTTTTAATTGTCGATGATTCTTTATTTGAACGAACTCGTAGTAAAAAAGTAGAGTTACTATCCACCGTCTACGACCATGTCAGTCATAAGTACCTTAAGGGATTTCAACTTTTAACACTTGAATGGTCAGATGGTTATTCCTTCATCCCCTGTAATTTTTCATTAATGACAGCAGTTAAAAGAAAAATCGTCGATATTTCACGGGATATCGATAAACGTAGTAGTGGATATAAAAGACGTTTAGAAGCATTGATGGATAAACCAACTGCTACGCTAAACTTGGTTAAACAAACGTTATCTCAAGGCATAGCAGCTGATTACCTCTTAATGGATTCGTGGTTCACAGAAGCTCCCTTAATTAAAGAAGTGATAAATGAGGGACTGGATGTGATTGGATGGTGAAGAAGACATCTAAACGATTTTATCAGTATAAAGGAAAGAACGCTCCACTTCATAATTTGATCACATACTGTAACGTCAATCAAAAGATATTCGCTCATCAAGAGGGGAGTCTAGGTTCCATTCAAGTCAAATTAAATAACGGGATTCCAGTTAAGATTGTCTTCATTCGTCATCGAAAATATAAAACAGAGTGGTTAGCGATTTTAAATACAAACACAAGTTTAAGTGATGAAGAAATCATTAGGATTTATGGGGATAGATGGGACATTGAGGTCTTTTTTAAGTGCAACAAATCTCACCTAAAATTAAACAAAGAATTTCAGTGCCGCTCTTTCGATTCTATGATTGGACATACAACGATTGTTTTTACACGTTATATCTTTCTAGCATGGGAGCAACGTAAAACGAATGACCCTAAAACATTAGGAATGATTTTTTATGAGTATTGCTCGGAAGTAAAAGATGTTGATTTCGAAACGGCATTAAAAGGACTATTGAATATAGTGCAAGAAATCATAGACCTAGGAGAAAGAGAAATGACAATTAACACAGAAGTAGTAAAAAAACAACTATATAAGTCCAGATAAGTTTTTTACATCGTAAAAAACTTTTAAGCCCTACTAATGGAGGAAACATGCTTCGCATAGTAGGTGACCCCTGGACTATAGTCTGCCTTGAACTCCCTACCAGTGGAGGAAACA
>JAUMTV010000333.1 GCA_030531025.1 Turicibacter sp. | reverse complement strand
TTCTAATCATTAAAATCAGTTATATAAACTAATAAAAAAAGGATACAAGTCAACGTATCCTTTTTCATTTCCGAGGAAATTATCCGTTTGAGTGAATGAAACTGATGGAAATAACAATTGGTACAATAGAAGAATAGCAGCAACCCACACAATAACAAAAATAATAATGGCTTTAATTCCCTTCTTTAAACATCCTGAACTGACGATTGGCTGTACTTCTTTAATAAGAACTTGTGCTGAAGGGTCAGATTCTTTCTGATTCTTTAATAAATAGTCAATTGAAACCCCAAAGTAATCACTCAAAGCTACTAAATTCCCTGTATCGGGTGTCGACTCTCCTAACTCCCACTTTGAGATAGCCTGTCTAGAAACCTTTAATTGATCAGCTAATTGTTCTTGTGATAACCCTCTAGCTTTTCTTAGCTTTTTTAGTTTTTCGCCTAAGATCATTAAATCATCCTCTCTTTAACTCATAACTTCATTATAAATAACTCCATAACAAAACACTACCCATTTAACTTTGAATATCTGCAACTGACAGTTGCAAATAAAAAAAGGTGTATTTCATTACACCTTTTTTAAAGCCTATCTCATCTTTTTAATTCCAATCGTTATCACCGTACAAACCAGTAAATAGATCATAAATTCTACAATGAACTCTAGTACTGCTAGGTATGGTTTCGGATAAAGTTTCATGGTCAACGATCCTACATAAAAACAAATAAATGGAAGAGTTGTCCATGTTGAAATCATTAAAAATAACCGCTGTAACTTAGTGGGTAATTCCGATTGTTTCACTAAAACTAAAGTCACTGAAACAATTTGAATGATCAAACCAAGGCTAACCATTAACATACTCTGATACGTTATCCAGAAAATAAAAGATACTATTAACCCAATGATAAGACCACTTATTCCTAATACAAAAACTGATGAGTGTGGTTGTCTTTTAATCTCTAATTCATTTGAGACATTCAATTCATCTAATAATAAATAATCAAGAGAAACTCCATAAAACTTACTTAATGAAATTAAATTTTCAGTATCCGGTATAGATTCTCCTAACTCCCACTTTGAGATAGCTTGTCTTGAAACTCTTAACTCGTCTGCTAACTGTTCCTGTGATA
>JAUMTV010000055.1 GCA_030531025.1 Turicibacter sp. | reverse complement strand
AAGTTTTTTACGATGTAAAAAACTTATCTGGACTTATATAGTATAATAAAGTTAGGTCTCAATTAAAGAGGGGGAAGTTTTGTGCAAATTCTGATTGCCTTGTTGTTAATCGGTCTTACATTTGGTTTGGTACAATATTTTTATATCAAGTGGACTGGACTTGATAAAGAAGCTCGCCACCATAAAAACTCTGATTATCTCGATGAAGATTTTAAAATGAACTTCATTAAGAAAAAAGTAGAAGACAAAACGAAATATAAAGATTGACGTAATCCCTACTCTATATTTCACTCACACTATAAACGGGCAAAAAGAAGCAAAACAGGTAAGAGAAAAAAACGAGAGCCCAATAGCTCTCGTTTTGTATGGATATCCTCTGCCCTATTTCATATTTATATTTGGGGGAATACTGAATGAAACGTGGATACGATGTATTTGGAAAAGCATACGGAGTGATGTTAAGAAATGATTTACATGACATCGATTCGATTGATCATCAATTTTTAAAGGAAATGATTCTTGTTGATGAAGAATCACTGTCATTTTTTTATGAACGAATTCCTAAAATTAACGAAGATGTAACGAAACATGAGTTATTTGAGTTCGCTCAACAATTTAGAGCTGATCAGCCAATTGATACGATTAAAAATGTTTTAAACTTCACGTCACAAATTGCATTGAATTATGATGTTGATTTTTTAGACATGACGTTTGGTGGGACAGAAAAAGAGATTCTGATTCGTGGAACCGATTGGTGTGCGGATATGGTAAGAGTCGGCTGTGTCTTGTTACAGTGTAACGATATTCCGACAAGAATCGTTCATCTTGCAAATGTGAATAAAGCTTATCATGGGCATGTTGTATGCGAAGCATTCTTTGATCATGGCTATGGCATGTGTGATTTTATCTATGGGGTGCTTGGATATGATGAAAAACCTATTTCAGCTTGGGAAATGCGCTTAACTAAAAACTTAGTGACCACATGCTATCGTCGTGATTATGCTAACTATTCGGTGCTCGATGACTTTGAGGGACTGTTTTCAGAAATCGCAATCAATGAATACGATATTGTTGATCATAATAATAACTTTTCAAAATCTCTTGCCAATGACTATACGAAACAAATTATCTTTGAAAATCACGATGGGAAATGGTTGATGGGAGAAGATCAATATTAAAAATTCTCTTATATTTAAGGATGATAAATTTATTTCCCTAAATATAGTTTTTAATTATATAATAGACTAAAAGGTTCGTTAAAGGGGGGGCATTTTATGGAATTTTTACTCGTTTTATTGCTTTTTCCTTTATTATCATTTCTAATCGGAATCATCGGTCAGGTTATTTTTAAAAAAGCTAGCTTAGTAGTGAGCTTTCTTTTCTTACTTTGGCTCATTCTAACCTTTACCGTATTTAATAGTAGTTTTTTAATCTGGGTATTTGTTTATACTATTTTAGCTTTCTTAGGAACACTTATTGGATGTAAATCTAAAACAGTTAATCAAAAAATAGTTAAAGTTCTCATTGCCATTGTAGTGCTCCTCTTATTTGGATGGATGGTGCTATCTTTTATAAAGATCGCTTAACATGAAAAGACGCCGTTTTTAAAACAGCGTCTTTTTCTTTTTAATTTCAAATGATGATTGGATAACTCTTTTGAAAATGTCTATCGTAATTATAAATTTTCTCCATTTGAAGAAATGACTTCTTTATACCAATAGTAGCTATCCTTTTTATAGCGGTTTAATGTCGCCCCTTCTTCCTCTTCTTCTCGGTCAACATAAACAAAACCATAACGTTTTTGGTAGCCATTTAACCAACTTAATAAGTCAGTAAATGACCATGTACAATAAGCGATTACTTCGCATCCTTCTGCCATAGCAATTTTTAATTCTTCAATATGTGCTTTTAAGAAAGCAATTCGATATGGATCATGAATTGAACCATCTTCTTCTTTTTTATCAAAAGCACCTAATCCATTTTCAGAAATAATAATTGGCAAGTTGTAACGGCTTGTAATTTCTCGTAATCCATAACGTAATCCCATAGGATCAATTGTCCAGTCCCAGTCTGTTGTTTTTAAGTAAGGGTTAGATGGATTTTTGAATAGTCCTGGTTGGCCTGTAACTTGACCTGAACCTTTCACGCCTGTCGTATTAAACGTTCCATAAGGTGTAACTCCATCGATTGGATTATATTCACATACACTTGTTTGATAATAATTGACTCCCATAAAGTCAATTTTTGAAGCGGCTTCTTTTAAAATTTGCTCATCTTTATTTTCAATCTGTGGAGCAATTCCTTTCTTTTGTAAATAAACAAACGTTGATTTTGGATAACGTCCATAAGCATACATGTCCATCCACCAGAAGTTTTTCATGTCATCAAAGTCCATTTTAGACATCGCATTGATTGGATTACAATCGATTGAATAACTCGGACTATAAGCAAAACTTGCTCCAATTTTTCCATTTGGAATCATTTTTTTAAATAATAAGACTGTTTTTGCATGCGCCATAAAAGCATGGTGATTTACTTGATAGAAAGTCTTTTCATCATCAAATTTTCCTGGTGGATGCATCGCTGTTAACCACCCTAATGATGTAAATATATTTTGTTCATTTAATGTAATCCAGTACTTAACTTTACTTCCAAATCGCTCAAATAAAACTTTTGAATAATTGACAAAGTCATCAATAATACGTCGGTCTTCAAAACCATTATATTGCTCAACTAAAGCTTGTGGAAGATCCCAATGGAAAATCGTTACCATTGGCTCAATGTTATATTTTAAACATTCATCAATTAAGTCTTCATAAAACTTTAATCCCGCTTCATTCACTTCACCATTTCCAGTGGGAATGACACGTGGCCATGAAATTGAAAAACGATACGTTTTAAGTCCCATTTCTGCCATGAGCTTAACATCTTCTTTAAAGCGGTGATAGTGATCAACTGCAACATCACCCGTTGTTCCTTTAAATGTTTTTCCTTCAATTCTAACAAATTGATCCCAGTTAGAAAGACCCTTTCCATCTTCTAAGTAAGCACCTTCCACTTGATAGGCAGCAGTGGCACTCCCCCATAGAAAATCTTCTGGCATTTTAAAATTTTGCATTGATATATCCCCCTCACTAAATAATCGCTAATACTTGATCATTGACTGTCACAACATCTTTTTCTTTAACAATCACATCCATAAACATTTGACTATTTGTGACGATAATTGGCGTCACTACTTCATATCCTGCTTCTTTAATTCCTTCAATATCAAACTCTAAAATAACATCACCTGTCTCAATAGTATCTCCTTGCTTTTTATGAGGTGTAAAATATTTTCCTTCTAAGTTAACAGTATCTAACCCAACATGGATTAATAACTCAACACCTGTCTCACTTCTTAAGCCAATGGCATGGTGTGTCTTGAAAAAGACATCTATTGTTCCATCAAATGGAGCAACAACTTGACCTTTTGTCGGAATAATGGCAACACCATTTCCCATTACTCCACTAGAGAAAGTGACATCATTTACTTGTGATAACTCAATCATATGTCCTTCTAAAGGGCTCACAATATTTAATCCTGTATTTAAAGGAATCGTAACTTTCTCTTCTAACATCTCTTCATCATCTTCTTCAACCGGATCTTCGAATCCAATCACATAAGTAATAATAAAGGTTGAAACAACTGTTACCCCTAACGTGATTAAAATATATAAAAAGCTTTGCGGATTTCCTTCTTCAAGATATTGTGGAATCGTTACAATTGCTGGTGTTGCTACTCCATAACATTTCATTTGGAAGAAACCACCGACTAATCCCCCAATTAATCCCCCTAAACAAGCTCCGATCATCGGTTTTTTCAATCGTAAGTTCGTTCCGTATAAAGCAGGTTCTGTAATCCCTGCGACTAAAGCCGAAAATGCTGATGAACCCGCACTTTGTTTAATATCAGAATTTTTTGATTTGATTGATACAGCTAATGCCGCTGCTCCTTGAGCCATATTTGCACAGAATTCTGCAATACAAATAAATCCTTCAAAACCTGTTGTAGCTAAAACTCCTAATTTAATTGGTGTAAAGGCATGATGCATTCCTGTCATAACAACAAATGGGAACACAGCTGCTACCAGCCCAACCGCAATAAAACCTAACTTATCTTGAATAAAATAAACAACATTTGATAGCATATCACCAAAGATAGCTCCTAGTGGACCAATGACAACCATAACAATTGGTGCAATAAATAACATCACTAACATCGGTTTTAAGAAGTTCTTTGTAATTTTTGGCGTAATTTTATCAACAAATCGTTCAATATAAGGTAAGACTGCTACCGATAAAATAATCGGAATAACTGAATAAGAATAATTAGCATAAGTAACCGGGATTAAATTAAAGAACTTGACTGTTTCTCCCGCTTCATTTACCCCATTTAAAAGAGAGATAAAGTTTGGATGTAAGATAATAAGTGCAATACTCACTGCATAATACGGATTAGCATTAAATCGTTTTGCAGCTGACATTCCAATTAAAACTGGCATGAAGAAGAAAGCTCCATCTCCAATGACTGATAACAATTCATAAGTTTGACTTGTGTTACTCAATATTCCCATCATCGGTAAAACAGTTAATAAAACTTTGATCATCGCCGCTCCAATAATGGCTGGGATAACGGGTGACATAACACTTGAAATGATATCTAACATTTCAGAAATGATATTTTGATTTTTCTTCTCTATATTTTTTGCTGATGTTTTTTCTTTGAAATTACCAAGTGCACAAATTTCTTTATAAACTGATGCCACTTCATTACCAATAATAATTTGATATTGGCCACTTTTTTTCATGACACCAATCACACCTTTAATTTTTTTTACCTGCTCATCATCCACTTGACTTTCATCTTTTAATACAAAGCGAAGTCTTGTCATACAATGAACAACTGATTCTACATTCCCCTTTCCTCCAACTTTTTCAAGAATTCTTTCTGCTAATTTTTTATAATCCATTTTTTCTTCCTCCATTCATTTGAAAATAAAATGAAGTTTTGCCTACATATATAGATTTTCATCTATAGCGTAGTTACAATCTTACTTTATATATAATAAGCTGGTGGATTATCCAGCGTTATTAACTACATTAAATTGTTGCTTTTGCTCTAATTCGTTCGATATGAATCATTAAATATAATTGCTCCTCTAATGATAAATCATAATTATATTCATGCTCGATTAACTCTTTTATTTTTAGAACACATCCATAACTCTCATGATACTTTTCTTTTAAAATGAAGAATAATTCAGTATCTTCTTCCTCGTAAACAGCATCACTAAAAACACGTTGTGCAAAAAATTTTAAATGTGTAATGAAACGATAGTACATGCTAGAATCTTCATTAAATTCTACTTTAAAGTAATATTTAATAACATTTAAAACTTGCTGCATCACTTTAGTGATATTTGCAATATTTATCATATCGTTATTAAGTTCAGCATTAACAATATGATAAGCAATATACCCTGCTTCATCTTCTTCAAATGCAACTCCAAAATCCTGATGAATCATTTCTAATGCTCTTCGACCAATTTCGTATTCATCAGCAAATAATCGTTTGATTTCCATTAACAATGGATTTTTAACTTGAATTCCTTGTTGATAACGTTCAATTGCACCATGAATATGTTCTGTTAAACTCACGTAAATAATTTCATTTAACTTTTTATTATATTCTTTTTCAAATGTCGAAATAATTTTACGAGTTAACAAAATATATTCCTGTGGTAAGTCAGAGACAATACTAATTAATTTATTATTAATGTTCTTATCTTTACACGAAAATATTTTATAATTTAAGTTCGTTAAATCAACTTGTTGGTTTCCTTTCTTTCCAAAAGCAATTCCTTTTCCCATTACAATTATTTCTTCACCATTTTCATCTAAAGATATAAATGCATTATTATTTAATACTTTTTCAATATACATTTATCTTCCTCTCCTATCATCAAGCTAACCTCAAAATGAATATAAAAAAAGGCAAAACCCTCCCTATAGAAGTGGGTTTTGCCTGCCTAACCAGTTACAATCCATATCATCATAATATCATATGGCTATGTATTTGTAAAGAGATTTAATAGCGCTTTATAAAAACGATTACTTTTTTGAAATTGATTAAAAAGGTACCTATTAACTCTATTTTATTTAGATGATGTATTTGATTTCATAAGGAAATGGAAGATGGCTGAGCCCGAACTCAAAGAGTTCTTTAATTTCGGCAATAGTTTCTTTTGGGTAAACGTATTTTCCATAACCAAATTGACCGTATTTATAGGTACGTTCCGATTCATCCATCGGAAGTTTACTTTCTTCAAAGACTTGCAAAATATGATTTTTAGCGGTTGGAGTAAAGCGATGGGATATGATTTCAAAGGTGATTGGATGTTTCAGTTCTTCATTTGGTAAATAATTTTTTAGCATTTTAATTAGCATCAGATAGTCTTCTTTCCAGTTTGGATAGATGAACACAGGGGCAATTAAAAAACCGACAGGATATCCTGCTTTAATGACTTTTCGTGCTGCTTCAATACGCTGTTTTACACGTGGTGTCCCATGTTCAAAACTTTCAATGACCGTATCTGTATTAATGGAAAATCTAATTTCTGTTTTCTCATTATGTTTTAAATAAAGTAAATCGTCAACATCAGTAAATTTAGTGACGAAGCGGAATCTTGCATCGGGCTGTTTCCCAAAGTACTCAATCGATTTAGCTAAAGCATGTGTATATGGTTCAACAGGAATGGGATCAGATGTTGCGGACCCTTCAAAGATAGTTGGTCTAAACTTTCCAATTTGAATATATCGTTTTGCTTTTTTTAAAATATCATCAATATTCACATAGATACGTGTGAATGGCTTATCTTTTAAATTCGTATTCAAATAACAGTACTCACATTTTCCAATGCAACCTGTCACGAGTGGCAGTTGATAATGTGCAGATGGCTTACATGATTGAAATTCAAGTGTTCGACGAACTCCAATGACAAGTACACGTTTTCCAATTTCATATTTTTCTTGAACATTTTTTCCTCTTAAAAAATTGACGCGATTACTTTCTAAAATATCAACTGGAATGTCCATCTTTTCAAACTTCTCTTTTAATTCATTCCCGAGTGAATAATCAAGTGCTTCTTTTTCAATATAAACGTGTTTCGGTTTAAACATACATATCCTCCTTTCTTATAATATTATTTTTCAAATTCGACAAAATATCGCATCATTTTTAATAAAGATGACAAAATCGTCACTTCAAGAACAGTTATTTATGGGTATAATAAAACTAATGCGAAAGGATGGATTTTGATGGAAATTTTATTAATTGAGGATGACTCATCAATTATTATGGGATTAAGTTTTGCCTTGAAACAAGAAGGATTTCAGGTTCAATCAGTTGGTACGGTTAAAGAGGCTAAAGCATTATTAAACCAAAAGACGTTCGATTTGTTGCTTTTAGATGTTGGATTACCTGACGGTGATGGCTATGAAGTGTGTCAGTTTTTAAAAAGTTCAAATGCCACTCAAACACCTGTTATTTTCCTAACTGCTTGTGACGCTGAAGTTAATATTGTGATGGGATTAGAACTAGGAGCTGATGATTATATTACAAAACCTTTTGGTATTCGGGAGTTAATTGCACGTATCAAATCTGTGCTTCGCCGTAGCGGCAAGACACAAGCACAACCAAGTTCGTTAACATTTGGCAATGTCAGTTTAGATCTGGCTAAAGCTAAAGTGTATAAACATTCCAAAGAAGTTTTGTTAACCGCACTTGAGTATCGTTTATTCTTGATACTTGTTCATCATAAAAATCAAGTGTTAAGTCGCGTTCAGCTACTTGATAGCATTTGGGATGTGGCTGGTGATTTTGTGAACGATAATACTCTAACAGTTTATATTAAGCGTCTTCGTGAAAAACTTGAAGACAATCCACAAAAACCAACTTTAATTCAAACCGTCCGAGGACTTGGCTATAAGTTAGAGGTGAAGGAATGAGCCGAAATAAAGAATTTTTCATCTTTATGAGTATCCAATTTATTTTAATGTGTTTAGTAACTATCGTTTGTCTGATTGTGAATGTACGCTTAGGGCTTTTTGTACTAGGGATGCAGGTGTTAATGTGGATTGCTTTTTTTATGTATCATCGCTGGCGATACATTCAAATAGCGAAGCTTTCTGAAACATTACGGCGCGTCAGTCTTGGACATTATGAATTAGAAATTCGAGATAATCAAGAAGGTGAACTTAGTATTTTAAAAAGTGAACTGTATAAAGTGACGTTACGGCTCAAAGAAGCAAATGAGTTACTTGAACAAGAAACACAGTATTTAGCAGATGCCATGTCTGATATTTCTCATCAATTAAAAACACCATTAACCTCGATACGTATGATGAATGAATTATTAGCTGATCCCAATTTAGATGAACAAACACGACTGATGTTTATAAGTCAAAATAAAACTCAACTCGATCGTTTACAGTGGTTAGTCAGTTCATTATTAAAATTTGCGAAGCTCGATACAAAAACTGCTGATTTTAAACAAGAGATACTCTCAGTTAAAACTTTAATTCAACATGCGATTGAACCTTTAATGATTCCACTAGAAATTAAAGAGCAACAGTTTATAGTTCAAGGAGACGAGTGCAAAATTGTCGGTGATTTTCAATGGACGGTTGAGGCATTAACTAATATTTTTAAAAATGCGATTGAACATACGCCCGTTTGTGGAACGATTCAAGTAAATATACAGGAAAATCCGATTTATACAGAGATTACAATTAAAGATAATGGGGAAGGAATTGATAAAGAGGATCTTCCGTACTTATTTAAACGATTTTATCGTGGGAAAAATGCAAATCGTGATAGCGTCGGGATTGGACTTGCCATGGCCAAAAGTATTATTAATGAACAAAATGGTGATATATTAGTCGAAAGTATACTAGGTGAGGGAACAACTTTTAAATTAAAATTTTATAAACTCATTGTTTAAGTGACTATTCTGTCACTTTTTTAGTCACTAAGCTGTCACCTTCGAACGGTATACTTAAGTTATCAAATCAAACAAGGAGGATTAGAAATGGAAATTTTAAAAGTTGAACATGTTAGTAAAGTATATGGCGAAGGACCAACAGCCGTTAAAGCTTTAGATGATATTAGTTTTTCCGTTAATAAAGGAGAGTTCGTTGCGATTATTGGACCTTCAGGTTCTGGAAAATCAACATTACTTCATATTTTAGGGGGAGTCGATTATCCAAGTAGTGGGAATGTTTATATTGATCAAACAAATATTTATGACTTAAATGAGACACAGTTAGCTGTATTTCGTCGCCGACAAATCGGATTAATTTATCAATTTTATAACTTAATGCCTGTATTAAATGTACGTGAAAATGTTACACTTCCTCTACTTCTTGATCACCGTAAGGTTGATGAAGCTCAATTAGATGAATTATTAAAAACACTCGGCCTAAGTGAACGTGTCAATCACCTTCCTAATGAATTATCAGGTGGTCAACAACAACGTGTTTCAATTGGACGTGCACTGATTAACTACCCTGCACTTGTGTTAGCCGATGAACCGACTGGAAATTTAGATGGGAAGAACAGCCAGGAGATCTTAGAATTATTAAAGTTATCGAATAAAAAATATAATCAAACATTAATTGTTATTACACATGATGAGAAAATTGCTTTACAAGCTGATCGTATCATTTCAATTGAAGATGGTCGCATCATTAAAGATGAGGTGATTCGTCGATGAACATTATTCAAAAGTTAACGATTAGTTATTTAAAAGAAAATAAAAGACAAACATTAGTGACATTAATTGGAGTCATTTTATCGGTGACGATGATTACAGCCGTTGCCACTTCAGCAGCATCATTTATGGATTTACTTCAACGACGCACGATTCAAATCGATGGAAACTGGCATGTTTTATATGAAGATGTTCCGAAAGAATCTTTATCTGTGATTGAAAATGACTCAGATACAAAAGCTACTTTCTATTCTCAATCACTTGGGCATGCTCGCTTAGATGAGAATAAGTATTCTAGTAAACCTTATTTTCATCTTCTTGCTTTTAATGAATCTGCACAAGAAGCTTTTCCTGTTAATTTAATTCAAGGACGTTTCCCTGCTAATTCACATGAGATTCTCTTATCAAAAGATGCAATTTATAATAGCGGTGTTAATTATCAAATTGGGGATACGATTACTTTGACGGTTGGTCAACGTGTGAATGAGTTTGGAGAGTATTTATCTCCAAGTGATTGGGGAGGTGACTGTAACATAGAAACATTAGTTGATACAAAAGAATATACATTCACTATTGTTGGAATTACTTCTGAACCACGCTACATTTCGTCATGGGGCCCTGCTTTTACGGTGATTACTGCTTTAGATTCTGAATTAGATGCTACTCTTTTAAGTGTAGATGTTTCCGTGCAACTAAGTCATATTACACCAAAGCTTTATAACCATGCGATGCAAGTAGCAAGTGAAGCAAATGTTCCTAAAGACGCAACTGAGAGTCCAATGATTGCCTTTAATAAAGAGTTATTACGATTTTACGGTGTGACAGGAAATGATTCAATGAATCTGATGATTTATTCCCTTGCTTTCTTCTTTATGTGTGTGATTATGATAGGATCTGTGAGTGTCATTTATAATGCCTTCTCTATTTCAGCGAGTAAGCGAATGAAGCATTTAGGGATGCTTGCAAGTGTTGGAGCAACAAAAGCTCAAAAACGTAGCGCGATTTTGTTTGAAGGTGTTGTGATTGGAACAATTGCCATTCCACTAGGACTTTTATTTGGAACAATTGGAATGGGAGTCACTTTCAATCTTGTTAATCCTATTTTTCAATCAGCGGCTAATATGACGATCGCACTTCGACTCGTCATTTCTGCTCCTTCCATTATTATTGCGATTTTATTTTCTATCTTAACTATTTTTATTTCAGCATGGATTCCTGCTCGTCGTGCAGCAAAGGTCTCACCGATGATTGCAATACGTCAAAATACTGAAGTAAAAATTCCACGTCGAGCAGTCAAAACATCGAAAATAGTCTCAAAGATCTTTGGAATTGAAGGTGATTTAGCTCTTAAAAATATTAAGCGCCAAAAACGCCGCTATCGTGCAACTGTCTTTTCCCTTATTTTAAGTTTTTCTTTATTTTTAATAACCACTTATTTTTTAAATACTTTACAATCTGCTTATAATTTAACGTTGGAAACAATTAATTATGATTTATACATGAGTGGAGATAGTACTGATTATGGATACGCTCTAAGTCATTCTTCAGAAAGTCTTTTAATCGATGAAATTGTTAACTTACCAAGTGTCAAAGACTATAACTATATTCAACAAGCTTACACTTACACTTCAATTACAGAAGAGCTTTTAACTGAACAAGCAATTGAACTTTTAAAAGGCGAACAATCAGATACAGACTTTTCAGCTTTACTCAATCAGTTTGAATTAAAAATTTATGGAATACGAGATGATGTCTTCAATCGTTATATTGATCAAAATAATGAAATAAGTAATTCATCAACAATTCCAATCATTGTCATTAATACGCAACAGTTCTTAAAAGATAATAAATATATGCATGTTAGTCTATTAAAAGAAATCGATCATTTAACCTTTCACTCAAACAAATATCAATTTAACATACTTGGTTATACAAGTGAGCTACCTATGGGAATAACTTACGATTTCCTTTCAAATAACATCCCTGTAATTACTCCTCTATCAGCTATTGAAGGGATGTTTGAGCAAGGTGTATTTGACGGAGGTTATAGCAATTTATCTCTCTATTTAACAAGTGATGATGCTTCTACATTAGAAAATGAAATCGCCAATTTATATCAGGAAGCTAATTCATTAACAATGCCTAGTATTTTTAGTCTTCAAAAGTCGCATGAGTCACAGAAACAGCTAGAACTATTAATTTCAATTTTTGCTTATGGATTCATTTGTTTAATTACGCTTATCTGTCTTGTGAACGTGTTTAACACAATTACAACTAGTATGCTTCTTCGTACGCGTGAATTTGCTATGATTCGCTCGGTTGGAATGGATTCAAAATCATTTAATAAAATGATTCGATTTGAAAGTCTATTTTATGGATTAAAAGCATTATCATATGGAATCCCACTCAGTATCGGGTTAATGTACATCGTTTATCAAATTTTAAAATCAAATTTTGAAATGCCATTTACTCTACCCTGGTCTTCATTTATCATTGCTATCTTTGGAATCTTTATTTTTGTTGGATTATCGATGTGGTACTCACTCATTCAAATAAGAAAACTAAACATTATCGATGCTTTGAAACAAGAAAATATATAAAAAGAAAGCTCATCAACAAATAGCAGTTGATGAGCTTTTTTAATTTTATAGACTAGGACGCCTCTCATTTTAATGATTATATTATTTCCTCTAAACTAAGGCTGAAGGTTAACATGGTAGTTATATTAAGTTTTAATAAATTTTTTAAAGTAAAAAAAGCTATTAGAAATAGCTATTATATTTTTTGTTGATTTTTAAGTCGATGGTAGCGACGGGTTAAATAAATTTGTGCTAAAGCTGCTGATGGAATAGAAACAATCATTCCAACCATTCCTAAATAATGTCCACCAATTAAGATAGCAATTAAGACCCAAACTGGATTTAATCCTACACTATTACTTAATAGCTTAGGCTGAATGACATTTGCATCTAATTGTTGATAAATGGTTAATAAAATTAATGATAAGATGGCTAAATTTAAGCTTGAAAATAACCCCAGGACACAACCTAACAAAGCTCCTAAAATCGGCCCGATGTATGGAATAACATTTGTGACCCCTGTTACAAGTCCAACTAAGATGGCAAATGGATGACGAATGACTAATAAAATTAATGTTGAGAATACTCCCGCTAGGATCGCTGCAATTAATTGAGCAATTAAAAAACCACCAAACACTACATCTAAATCATGAAGCAGTTGTTTCATACGTTTTAAAAGTCTTGGTGATAATAATGCTTGAGCACCTTTATCCACCGAATTAATTAAGATTTCTTTATCTTTTAAGAAATAGATCGACAAAATAATCGTTGTTAACGTACTAATGGCAAATCCAGTTACATTCGTAATGACA
Organism: Turicibacter sp.; assembly: GCA_030531025.1. The sequence goes on along the minus strand of JAUMTV010000055.1, from coordinate 8,570 downwards.
CCAGTTCCTAACTGTAAGATTTGGGTCCCTATCGTACTTAGTAAATTAGTAATAAAGTTCGAGATTTGATCAATTTGCTGTTGATTAATAAAGGATTCCACATACGGCCCTAACTCTTTAATGTAATAATTCATACTTTCTTGAAACATTGGTAATGATTCTAATAATAATCGTAAATTCTTCATAATTGGTGGAATAATGCTATTAAATAAAACGTAAATAGACCCGACTACAAGGATGAATAAAAGTAAAATGGTGAATCCTCGACTAGAACCTGATGCTAGCTCCTTTTTAAATATTTTGCGACTTAAGTCTTTTAGCTTTTTTTCAATATATATCATTGGTCGATTTAAAACATAAGCAATTCCAAAAGCAATAATAACCGGACGAATTAATAAGATGAATGTATGAATCTGATCAGTAATCAGGCCTAAATTATTTAAAATATAATAGATAAAGATTAATCCAACTCCGACAATGAATATACTTAAACAATTTAACCATAATTGCTTATTCTTTTTCAGTTGTTCTAGCATGACTAACACCTCATTTCAATAAATAGCTATGACATCATTTTACCATTATTATTATCTTTTTAAAGTTTTCTGTTTCTTTTTTTCAATATCATACAATTTTTATAAAATTTTTTGATATTGAAAAAACCTAGTAGCTAAACTACTAGGTTTTTAACTAAATATATTTTTAGTGCTATTCTACTCTAAACATATATAAGACTTGAGCTTGGTAATTATCTGCTTCATTTTCATATACGATAAATACTGAGTAACTCCCTGTTTCGTATGAAGTGGTATCAAATGAGATTACACCATTTTCATTCATACTTGTTGCTAAATCAATAGGCATTTCTGTAAAGGTTTGATTATGACGCACCATAATGCTCGATGGAATAACACGCTCACCTTGACGGTTAATTACTTTATGATCAATAGACACTTTATTTTCTGTACGCTCTAACATTCCTCCCTCAATAATTTGCCAATCTGCAACAATTTTTGTTAGTTTTGTTAAATCTTTTAAGGGAGATAAATCCGTGACTTCAGCATGAGGGAACTCAAGGCTTTCTAAGTTTTTAGCGTATTGTAATCCCTCTAAATTTTTAACACGATTACTTAACGTAAGTGATGTTAAATTTAATAGATCACCTACTGTTACTTCATTTTTTTGAAGGTTTAACGTTTTGATTATTTCAGCTTTTAAGTAGTCATCTTTAATCCCAACCACTTGATTTAAATCTTCTGATTCTTCTAATTGATTAATTGCAGTTTGAAGTTTTTCAATCATTTGATCGACTTCTGGTTGAAGTGTTGCATTTTCTACTAATGCTTTTGCTTGCTCTAAAGTAGTTTGTAACTGTTCAATACTTTCAGACGTGTAAGCTGATAAGTTCATCTCTTCTACAGTTGTAATTAATTGAACTAATTCATCAAAAATAACAACCTTTTCTAGTTTCTCGTAAGCTTCTTGTAAAGTAGCTGTTAATTGATTGATTGTTTCTTGATTATATCCCGCTGCTAATTGTGTAGTTACTTCTTGAAGAACTTGCATTAAGTTTAACCACGATGATTCAGTATAATCAGAAGCTGTTAGTGAGTCAATTTCTTCTAATAAAGTATCTAATGATTCACGCTTAATTTCTTCACGTTCACTATTAGCAAAATGAAGTTTTGTATCTCCCCATGTTGCATGGTCTGATCCGTCACCATTTCCACCATCTGTCACCACAAGTTTTAATTCTTTAGCACCTGCTAAATTAACTTCTACATACTGTTGTGGGTCTCTTGAATTCATTAATCCGCTATCAAACTGTTTTTCCCCATCAACATAAACTTGAAAAACAACACTTCCGACTGAACCATACATTTGACGATCGACTCCAACATATGAACTAAAGAATTGATACTCTTTATCGCTTAAATCATAAACAATAGTTGATGTTGAATGAGCACCAATTCCGTGTTCATAAGTCACTACTGATCCATCTTCATTTGTTAATCTCAAGGTATTTCCACTTGCAGAGATATCTTTTTTCGCACTTCCATAACTTTGATTTGCTGATTTCCAGTCGTAATCTGTTAGATACGTAAAATCATTCATATCAACGACTGAAATCGTACGAGTTTTTTTAACTTGATTCCCATCTGAATCTGTAACAGTATAAGTAATTGTATATTTTCCTGGACAATCGAAGTTAACGTTTTCTGCTCCTGATACTTCAACTGAATTCGTTAATTCACCATCCTCAGCATCTATTGCGATATATATCCCTACGATATCCTTGAATGGTTGTCCAACTTTCACTGCCGTATCATTTGGAATGGTTAATTGAGGTTTTGCATTCGTTTGATATAACATCGGTTCTCCCCATGACGCAAAGTCACCTAATCCGCCATTCCCACCTTCATCAGCAATTAATGTTAATTGTTGGACACCTTCAACATTTAATGAAACAAATTCAGCTTCACTATCACGATAAATCATGTCTGACGTGTACACTTCTTTACCATCTGCATAGATTTTGAAAATGATTGATGTACGATTATCATCGTAGTTTTTATCGGTTCCGACGTATGTAGTAAAGTGAGCGTATTCTCCGTTTAAATCATAAACAATTTCGGCATTTGTCGCCGCCCCAATTCCTTTATCGAACGTCTTGATTTCGCCATCTACTTTTAATTTAATTGGATTATTTGTATTTACCGCTGTATCTTTATTGACAGTTTTCCACCCTGAACTAGCAGATGTCCACTCTAAATCACTTAAATTTATTTCCGTACTATAAACAAAAATATTTTGTGTTTTTGACACTGTATTTTCATCACTATCAGTTACCTGATAAGTGATTTCAAAGCGCCCAGCTTTATTTGGTTCAAAATTACTTGATACAATTTGAATATCCTCTGTTAAGTCACCATCTTCAGCATCAAAGGCCATCATGCCTTCATTTAAATCAATCATATCACCTAAGTGATACGTGTAATCAATGACCGTTAATTTTGGTTGTGCATTATTTGTAATTAATTTCGGATTAGCGATTATAGCATGGTCTGACGTATTTCCATTCCCTGCATCATTTATTTCAATTACTAATTCCTTAACTCCTTTAACTGGCACATCGACAGATACCATATTATCGGCATGTTTTAAAATTGGCGTCTTTGCTAAAACTTGACCATCTGCAATAACCTTCACTTGTAAACTTGAATTTAATTGAGAGGCAAGATTCATGTCTACCCCAATTAATGCTTCAAATCGATCATAGTCTAAATCTGTTAAATCATACGTTATTTTTCCATTCGCATGAATTCCAAATCCTTGTTCAAAGGTTTGAATGTCACCATTTATACGACCTTTAATATTTTCATTTCGTCGTGGTGTTCCCCATACTGTTTCAACATCTGTCCATTCAATATCTGATAAATAGTCATAGTCACTAACCACTTCGACTTTAATAGTTTTAGCCGTTGTCATTCCTTGATCTTCGGCCATGAAAGTGACTGGATAGATTCCTTTTTGACTCATATCAACTGAATGATTAACTGTTACTGCATTCGTCATCTCTTCACCAGTATATGTATAAGCTTTTGCAAGATTCATCGGTTCAAATGCCTCATTTAATTTGACTATTACCTTTTCTTGACTAGTCATAATTGTCGGCGCTAATGAATGAAGATGAACTTCTTCACCTGGATTTAACTTCTTATCATAAGGAATTACCTTGTACTCAACCGCTTCTCCAACTTCAGTCGTTGTATCAATAAAACTATTTGTTGAAGTAAATCCGATTAATTCTTCATCTTTAAAAATCTCATATCCTAAAACATCAGCGGCAACATCAGCATTTACTTTGAATACTAACTGATTATGTTCACCATGCGTTAAACGTTCAACCACTAATCCTGTCTCTTTTTCAAAGCCATTTCCTTTATATTCAATATAGTCATAATTTGCATACCACGTTTTAACTTCTGGTTTTTTATATTGGCTGACAAATTCTTTTGTCTCATCTGAAACAAAGAATCCATGACGTTCAAAATGTTCTGTTAAATCTAATTCTAAGGCAATGCTTGAATACTTAGCTAATTGATTTAATCTATCATTTTCTGTATTCTGTGAATCTAATACAACATTGTTCTCACGATATTGTCGATTAAGTTTAGCCCAATAACCAGGATAAATCATTTCTAATTGCCAAAATACTGCTAAATTTTCAAAGTATGAACCTGAATAATACTCATTATTATCTTTGGCAATTACATTTTTATAAACATGACTTTCAAATGGGATGCGCTTGTTTGGTTGATTATAGTAATACGATGAATTCTGCGGAATCATGTTATTTGTAACTTCCCCGATTGTTCGAACTCCAATATCTAATCGATGACCCATTTCATGGTCAACACCCCAACCACCAACAGTTGTTAACATACTAACCATGACATCGCCTTGAACTCCAATATGATTTGAAGCAGCATACATATATCCAAATGGTTGAGCTAGACGAATATTTTCACGCGTATACTTCACATCATTTAATTCATTGCTACCATCCAATCCTAAATATTCAAATACTAAATCCATGTGGTCATTATACATATTAACCGTCTGTAATGGACTAAATCCTTGATTCACATATGCTTCGTATGCACCTGTCGCTGTTCCCGTGAATACTAAATGATCAGATACAATTTCAACAACATCAATCATTTGACGATCCATCACATCTGGATTAGCTTCTTTATCTGCATCAACTCGAGCTTTATAATCTTTTAATAACTCCAAGAATTCCTGCTCATCTGTATTTTCATCCATCAGTGGGAATAATTCGACACCCTCAGCAAAACGAATAACTGGGGCCTTTCCTTGCTGGTCTTCTGTATAAGGATTAACAATATAAACGGCCCCACCTGGTGTTACTGAATGACGATACCAGCCATCATTTTGAGTCACTTCTGGTACTATAATAACATTTTTACCAGCATGTAAACTAACTGTTCTTCCCCAGTTTGCAAAACTTCCCTCTTGTTGTGAAAAGACAAGTTGAGGTAGTGGTTGTCCTGGTTCAACATCAACATAGACAACAACGGTATCACCTGGCTTAGCAACTACTCCTGTTGGCTGATTGTTATTTCCAAATCCGAATTTTAAATTCTGATTCGCATGAACATTTCGATCGCCATGTTGCTCTGCCACAACTGTTTTAACCGTCTGTAATTCATTATTAATAATATCTTTTGCTAGTTGAATGTCTTCTTGATAAATAGAAGTTAATGGATGATTACTTACCTCATTTTCTAAAACTGCTAATTTCTCAAGCGTATTATAAGCCTCAGATACTTCATTCATTAACCCATTTGTAAATAAACTTTTCATTTGATTACTAACCGCATCTTCTTTATATACTCGGATATCCCCAATCGATGGACGATCTTGATATGCCTCCTCAAAGACAAACTTGATACGCTTAGCTTTTGTTTTATCAAACTGAATTTCTAACATATCGTTAGTGACAGTATAACCACCTTCCGATACCTTTTGGAAATTATCTCCTACTGCTACCGGTGATACATAAATACTAAATTTTGTTGGAAATCCTTTATTAATCGTTCTTGCTTTATAAGTCAAACGATTAATTTCTGTTACTTGATCCAATGTTAAAATCACTTCATTCTTAAATGATGAGCTATTCGTTGTTGCTGTTTCCCAATGTGTCGTTACATCTTCATCAATCGCATATTCAAGTGCAGCTCCCCAATAACTTTTCCCGTTGTTACTGATTCCAGAGATAGGAATACGGAACATTTCATCATATTGTTCAATATAATCAGTATAAAATGGTGTGAATTTACTTACATTAGAAGTCCCAGATTGAATGATACCGAATTCGATTAATTCTTTAGCGATTGTTAACTTCTCGATATATTCATTAGCAAAAGGATGATTATTTGCTTTTTCAATAAGCGACTCAATTGTTGCAATTGTAGTAAACTCCGGATTCAACTCACTCATGCTATCATCGACAAATAAACGACTCATTACTTCAGATAAACTATCTTGTTTATATAATCCAAATTCTGAGGCAAACGCCCAATCTTCATATCCTTTTGTAAAAACAAATTTAATTCGACGTACAGCTGTTGGATTAAATAAAATTTCCATTGTATTTTTCGTATCAACATTCATTTGACCTGATGTTACTTTTTCAAATGTCTCTCCTTTAGTTGTTGTTGAAACATAAATCTCAAACTCTTGAGCAAAACCACGTGAATAATTATCTGTATACATTATTCGATTAATTGTGGTTAACTCCTCTAGAGTTATAATGACTTCATTTGTAAATGAGGCAGTATTTTGTTTCCCTGAATGCCAATGCGTACTCGCATCATTATCGATAGCCCTATTAATATCATTCTCTGCATAACTCCCACCATTGGTCGTAATACTTTTAATTTTTTCTCTTGGAATTTTATATAAGTTATCATACGTTGTTAATCTCTCATCATTCAAAGAAGCAAATTTTGAAATGATTGCATCCATGTACGTAACTTCTTTCGCTTCTAGTAATGCACGAGCATTTTGAATATCTTCTTTAACATCATCATAAAGCGGATGTTGACTTACCTCTTCTTCAAAGGCATTTAATTTTTCGATCGTATTCACGGCTTCACTTAACTCATTTTTTGAATCATTCGTAAAAATATTGTTCATCTTCTCATAAGTTGAATCTGTTTTATAAACTCCAAACTCTGATGCAATTGCCCAATCCTCATATCCTTTTTTAAAGACAAATTTAACTCGACGAGCTGCTGTTGGATTAAAGACAATTTCCATTGTATTTTTCGTATCGATATCCATTTGTCCTGATGTTACTTTTTCAAAAGTCTCTCCTTGAGATGTTTTTGAAATATAAATATCAAATTCTTGAGCATATCCTCGAGAACGATTATTCGTATACATCACACGATTAATTGTTGTTAATTCATCTAGGGTAATAATAACTTCGTTAGTAAATGTTGACGTATTTTGTTTTCCAGAGTGCCAATGCGTACTCGCATCATTATCGATAGACTTAGTGATATCATTCGATGCATATTGCCCACCATTAGTCGTAATATTTGTAATTTTTTCTCTTGGAATTTTATATAAGGCATCATAAGTTGTTAATCTTTCATCATTAAAAGCAATAAACTTTGAGATAGCGGCATCCACATAGGTTACCTTATCAGATGTTAATAATAATTCAGCATTCTCAACCTCTTCTTTAATTACTTCATACAGAGGATGTTGACTTGCCTCTAATTTAAATTCATTTAATTTTTCGATCGTATTAAATTCTTCACTTAATTCATTTTTTGAATCATTTGTAAAGATTCGTTCCATTTTATCTAGGATTAAATCCTCTTTATAAAACCAAAATTCCGAAGCACTTGCCCAGTTTTGATTAGCTGACTTGAAAACAAACTTAAATTTTTTTGCTTCAACCGTATCAAATTTAAACTCCATCATATTTCCAGTTGAAGAATGGCTTCCTGTGACAGCTAGTCTAAAATCCGCTTCCTCACCAGACAATGAAGTATAGATTTCAAATTCAGTTGGGAACCCTTTCCCTTTTGCACTATCTTGTCGAGTCGCATAAGCTAGACGGTTAATTGATTGAACATCTTTAAACTCCACAATAACTTCATTCTTAAATGATGAACTATTTTGTGTCCCTGTTTCCCAATGCGTTGATAAATTATGATCAAACGCCTTATCTAACGAACTCGAACTATACTGTCCTCCGTTATTTGAGATAGATACAATATCTTCTCTTGATATAAGGTATTGCTCATTATACGCCTCAAAGTTGTTGTAACTACTTAACGTAAACGTTCGTACATTTGCTTGACTGACCTTACTTTCTTCAATTGCCGACACTTGTGGCTGCAACTCATTTGCGAACACACCTAGTGTGGGTGAAAAATTGGAGATAATTAGCGATGCTGCTAATACACTCGATAAACTTTTTTTCATGATCTTACCCCATTTCCTAATGATAATTCCAAAGTGATAAAAAACTAATCATTTCTCTCCATTTTAATAAATATGAGGGGGATACCACGCCTAAGAACAAAAAAAACTACCTCTAAAAAGGTAGTTGCCGTCTCAATAAAACATCATAAAAAAACTATAACAACGAACTTTATTTGATAGTACTTTCATTAATTGTTATAGAATCTCCTATGAAATACAAAGAATACGATTCTTCGGCAACTGGCTGGCATAGTTCGATTAAACCTTAGCCCCTTTAGCTTTGCGCCTCTAGATTTCCCTAGATTTGCCAATATATTCACTTTACGTCTTTATTTTATCTTATTTTTCACAAAAATAAAACATTTTTTTACATTTTTTTGTTTTTTCCTATTATTAAGCTATATATGAGAGTTTTAAAGAACAATTACTATTATTTTATAAAACTACCTATATATAAACAGATAAGTATTCTACATCTAAGGCTGCAAACAAAAAATACTGATATCCTTTATTTATAAAGACACCCTATCGTCCAGGGG
>JAUMTV010000332.1 GCA_030531025.1 Turicibacter sp. | reverse complement strand
GGATATCATGGATTACTCTACAGCCTTATTTAATCGGGTGTTATAGGATTTAATATTAAAAACGAGAGGAAAAGCAACTTCTCTTTTAAAATTAGGAGGATATATGAAAACGGAAGAGAAGTGGAATGGATTTGCTTTGGCAGGGGCGTGCATCATAATATTAATATTTTTGAGTTTTAATCTAGATGATTTAGGAAATGTGTTAATTAGTAGGATAGCTTCAATTATAATTGGAATCATCGGAATTATAGGGATGATAAATTAAACTTACCGATTCCAAAAGAAATTGAATTGTTATTAAATGATAAACTTATAAGTGAGTAAAAGAATTTTTGTTTTAGAAGAGGAGAAATCCTCTTTTTTTGTTTCTTACTCACGGATGGATCGCTATAATAGCTGTGGATAAGGAGTGATAATTGTGATTATTGAAGATGAATATTTATGGATAGAAGAGATTCAGGAAGAATTAAAAGATAAACCAAAGATGGTATTATCGGAGTGTAGTTTATTGTTGCAGGAATTTGTGACCTATTGTTTACAAAGTCAAAGTGGGATGTATTTCTTTGAAGTCGATGAGTTTTATGAGCAGGTGAAATGTAAAAAGTTGACGCGTGAGATGTGGTCGGATTTTGAGGATGATATAGCTAAGTATGGAGCGTTGATTTTTGGAGCGATTGAAATTCATGCTGATTGGGATGAAGTAAATGACTCGATTGATTGTGTCGTAACTTGTTATAGGTCGCTACCCTATTATTTTCAGTAGAAGTTTGTATAATGACGGTGATTTTTGCTACAATGGAAGTAACTTATTTTTTAGAGATGATGTTGTGAAGGCTTATCAAATAAAAATTCAGTTAGAAGGTTTGGATGTTTGGCGTCGTGTTGTGATGCCAGCGGAGGTTTCGTTTAATGCGTTGCATCGTGTCATCCAATATAGTATGGGTTCCCTGCGCTACGTAGTGAGTTAGCGAACTCGTAGCTTTCCACCGATGGTAGGGTATGGGGTGGTATAACTGTCATTTATATCAGTTTGAGTTACCAGGAGAGTTGATATTAGTTGAGACGAGTGAGGAAGTGGAAGAGTATTCTTGGATGAATGAGATGCCGACTTATGATGGGCGCCCGCGTCTTC
>JAUMTV010000331.1 GCA_030531025.1 Turicibacter sp. | reverse complement strand
ATTATTTACTCACTCCTAGTTTGATACGTTGCTTTTGATATTGAGCAAGTGTATCTAATCCTTCTGTAGCTTGTTGAATCTCATCGCCAAATAATTTGATGTATCTCTGAGTCACCTCAAGGCTATGATGCCCTAACAATTCCTTGATAATAACAGGATTTACATCTGCTTTCACAAGGTCACGTGCGTAGGTATGTCTAAGGATATGCAATGAGGTTTCCACCCCACGTCTTCTTGCATAGCGTATAAACCCCATTTTACATACATCAAGTGACATTTCTTCACCAAACTCATTAGGAAAGAGTGGACTATTACTTGGAAGTTCAGTAAGTCTAAGCCATTCATTTAATATTTTAACAACACTCTTACTTAAATATATGGTTTGTGGCTTATGTGATTTAGTATCACGCAGATACAACGTTCTATTTTGTAAATCTAATTCACTAACACGCACCTCTCTCACATTACGAGAACGAATGCCTGTGCTTAATACCAAATTAGCAATCACCCACATTTTAACTTCTGTAAATCTCATATTCTTGGGTCTAGCAATTATTTTTTGGACTTCATCTTTAGTTAATGGTGTTTTATTCTCTTGATTCTCTTTAATAAGTTTTATCTTGAGCTTATCACAATAACCTTGCTCATGGGCAAAGTTAAACAGATTTCTGACATACCTTAAGCGAGAATTTAATGTCGTTGTCTTACTACTATAATTATCACAAAGGAAGTTAATGTAATCATGTACGACCTTAATATCTAGTGTAACAATATCATAATCCTCACCTAAGAATTCACTTAGTAGCCTATAATTACTCTCGTATGAGTCAATCGTATGTTGACTTAAACATCTAGCTTTACAACTCATTAGATGTTCATTATGTAAGATACTAAGTGTAATAACCTGTTTCTTTTTAGATAATGTTAATCGTTTTTTAGCTGAATTGGACATAAAAAAAGCACCCCATGTCATCTTAAAATTTAACTTAAACGACATGGGACACTTTTCTCTAAAGACTATTTAATTTTCAACCTTATTAACCTATGATTACACCATTTTAATAACTAGTAATTATTCCTGTTATTTCAATTCAACAACGGTTGCACCCGTTCCACCTTCACCAGCACCACCG
>JAUMTV010000330.1 GCA_030531025.1 Turicibacter sp. | reverse complement strand
CTTAATATGAAGTTCGAAGAGCTTATTGCACTCGGAAATCCATCTACCCATTGTTATTCAATAACTCTCTTTTAAGATACAATGTATCAAATTTAGTGCATTCAATAGGTTCTAATCCAACCTCTGTTCTGATTTGATTTATGGTTTTTTCTCCTTGCGATAACTTTTCTAAGTGTAACTCTCCTTGATCTCGCACATCTTGGGGAGTTTTTTTATTTGTTTCCATTTTCTACTCCTCCTTAAATTCCATATAGTTCGAAAAACACATCTCTTGGAACAACTGCTCGCCCAACTGTTTCTTTAGGCGGTATTTTCCCTTGCTTCTTCATATGAGCACTCACAATATTTACAAACTCATATGCTGATGTTTTTCCGCATCCCATAATCTCCTGAACATGCTTAACCGTTAACACAATCGGATAATCATGCTTTTCTTTTACCATCGTTCCAACAACTCCTCTCCACTATCAATCTCTATTTCAACTTCTAACTTTCCATCGAAACGATCTTCAACATCTTCCATCACTTCGAGGAACCTAGTTAATTGTTCTGTTGTTTTGACTTTTGTTTTAATTGTTATTTTTTTCATCTTCTCATCACACTATGTGATTAATCCTTTCTCTCAATCTAACATTATTCACGTTCCGTGAAGTTATTGTTTAAAAAAAACAGCTCCATGTTACTGCCAGGAAATGCTTCTACAAATTTCTTGATGAAATTATAGCTTGGATTGCGTAATTGTAATTCAATCATCGCATAATAACTTTCAGATATACCGATTTTTTCAGCCATTTCTCTTTGTGTAAAACCTTTATTTTTTCTAAAACAAAGTAAGTTCGACATCAGGTCACCTCCTATGTTTCAATAATACTTCACACTTCGTGAAGAGTCAACAACTTATTTCACTTTTTGTGAGAAAATAGTTATATTTTCCTATTTCCTCACATATTGTGATAAAATATTTACGAAAGTGAGGTGTGAAAAATGGTTGCTAATAAATTAAAAAAGTTAAGGAAAGAAGCTGGTTTAACACAAAAACAATTAGCTGATAAACTTAATATTTCACCAAGTACAGTTGCAATGTATGAGTCAGGAAAACGTACACCAGATCCTAAAGTTGTTGTCACGATAGCTGAATTCTTTAATGTGT
>JAUMTV010000054.1 GCA_030531025.1 Turicibacter sp. | reverse complement strand
ACTAGAAACTGAGGATGATTCTGAAAATGTAGATTATTTCTCTGTTTTTATATAGAATTTTAAAATACATGCTCATATTTATTTGGAGACATAAAAAAAGCCACTTTACGACAAGTAAAGTAGCTTGAAAGATAATTAATCTTTGAACTCAAATTCAAAGTTAAGGATACGTACAAGATCTCCATCCTCAACTCCAAGATCACGTAACGCTTGATCGACACCAATTTGACGTAATTGACGTGCAAATCGCATAACCGATGCTTCGCGATTGAAATCTGTTTGATGGAAGATTTTTTCAACATGTGCTCCTGTAACCACGTAAACTCCATCATCTCCACGAGAAATATGGAACTTAGCTTCTTCAGGTTTGAATTTATATGTTACTGATTGTTCTACTTCATCCTCATCATATAATGGGAATTGAGGTGTTTGTTCCAATAAATCAGCTGTTTTATATAATAATTGATCGATTCCTTGACGCGTTGCTGCTGAAATTTCAACAATTGTCACATCGTCACCAACTTTTTCTTTAAATGCTTTTAAGTTTTCTTCAGCATCACCGATATCCATCTTATTAGCAACGATAATTTGTGGTCGCTCTAATAATTTATAACGGTATTGTGCTAATTCATTATTAATTGTCACATAGTCCTCATAAGGGTCGCGACCTTCCATTCCTGACATATCAATTACATGTAATATAACACGTGTACGCTCAATATGACGTAAGAATTGATGTCCTAGTCCCGCTCCACTAGCAGCACCTTCAATTAATCCAGGTAAGTCTGCCATAACAAATGAACGACCATCTGGTACTCCAACAACTCCTAAGTTAGGAACTAACGTTGTAAAGTGATAAGCAGCAATTTTTGGCTTACATGCTGAAACAACTGAAATTAACGTTGATTTCCCAACGCTCGGGAATCCAACTAGTCCAACGTCTGCTAAAACTTTTAATTCAACACGAATTTCACGTTTTTGACCTAACTCACCATTTTCAGCAAGTTCTGGCGCTGTATTACGTGGTGTTGCAAAGTGAATATTTCCGCGTCCTCCGCGTCCTCCTTTTGCAATAACTGCACGTTGACCATTTTCTGTTAAGTCCGCAATGATTAAGTTTGTACTGTTATCATAAACAATTGTTCCAACTGGAACTTTTACAACTAAATCATCTGAATTTTTACCATGGCAACTTTTTGCCATTCCATTTTCACCATTTTTCGCTTGTAACACACGGTTATAACGTAAATCTAATAAAGTTGATAATCCTTCATCAGCAACGAAAACAACACTTCCTCCGTTACCTCCGTCACCACCTGCAGGACCACCATTTGCAATATATTTTTCACGACGGAAGGCAACAGCACCATTACCACCATTACCAGCCGTTACTTTTAGTTTGACTTGATCGATAAACAAATGTATCCCTCAATTCTATTTAATGAAGTGGTCTTCACTTCATTTTTAGTATTCTTCTATATAGAAACAGAAATATATTTCATGATTCTACATCAGTCCTAGTTAATATGTTGCTTTAATACTAAAGCCTCCTATAGTCCAGCTAAAAGTTTTCCGATAGGAAAAACTTATCTGGACTTATATATATTATTAAAATAAACTAATAAACTCATACAAGAAATGAACATAAAAATAAACCCCTAATCAGATGATTAGGGGATTTATTAAATCGATTACTTAGCTTCTGGATATACAGAAACTTGTTTTTTGTCACGTCCTAAACGTTCGAATTTAACGATACCATCGATTTTAGCGAATAAAGTGTGATCAACACCCATACCTACGTTTGTACCTGGATAAATTTTTGTTCCACGTTGACGGTAGATGATTGATCCTGCAGAAGCGTATTGTCCGTCTGCTTTCTTAGCACCTAAGCGCTTAGATTCAGAGTCACGACCGTTCTTAGTAGAACCAACACCTTTTTTAGATGCGAAAAATTGTAAGTTTAACTTTAACATGAGTCCACCTCCTACTTATTCTCTATTACTGTTAAGTATTTAAATTGATCTTCTTCGATTGTTTGTAAAGAAGTTATCATTCCATAGATTAGCGTTTGACACGCTTCACTATCTGGAAGATTTTCAACTAATAAATAACCATCTTCCATTTTTATAATAAGTTCTGATTCATCTAAGCTGATAATGGAATTGGTTAAGCCAAATGTCACAGCGCTCACCGCAGCACAGACTAAGTCTTCACCTGGTTCACCTGCAAAGGCATGGCCGCTGATCTCAAATGACTCAACTTTATTATTTTTATAGTTAAAATTGGCTGTAATCATCGTCTAATAATTAAGCGTTGATAGCTTCGATAACCACTTTAGTGTATGGTTGACGGTGACCTTGTTTCTTTTTGTAACCTTTTTTAGGTTTGTATTTAAACACGATGATTTTTTCACCTTTACCGTGTTTTTCAACCTTAGCAGTTACAGTTGCACCTTCTACTAATGGAGCACCAACTTTTGCATTTTCTCCACCAACGAATAATACTTCGTCGAAAGTTACAACTTCACCTTCAGCAACATTTAATTTTTCAACGTAGATAGCTTGACCTACTTCAACCTTTAATTGTTTACCACCAGTTTTGATAATAGCGTACATTACCTGCACCTCCTTAAAATTTAACTAAGACTCGCCATTAAAGGTATATGTCAGTGACATATTTTGACCTTATCCGTGCGGTTGTAGTACCCTAAGGTGCTAACAACATGATTCATTATATCAAAGCCTATACTATTCGTCAATCATTTATGTATGGTTATGTCTACCTTTTTCGATTATTTTCTAAGTTCCTTAATGAATGACGATTTCGAAAATTTTTATAATTTATTTTAGTTCATTTTAAATTTTTTAAACAAAAAGCCTTATGTTTTTTTATGCAAAACATAAGACTTTCTTAATCATATTTAAATCTATTGGCTTTAGTAAAATATCATCCATCATGGCTTCTTGAAATTTTGGATCTTCTTTTGATAATAAGCTAGCAGTTAAGGCAACAATACGTCCTCGATATCCCATATAGCGTAATTGTTTTGATGCTTCATAACCGTCCATTCCCGGCATACAAATATCCATCACAACAACATCATAGTTAGGATTTTGTTCAATCTCATTTACGGCTTCAATCCCGCTATCAATTGTTTTTACATTCTTGATATCCATAACATCTAAGATGTCTTCCATTAGCATTAAATTAATTTCATTATCATCGACTACTAAAACGGAAAAATTTCCTGATACTTGTCCCACGTTTAAATCCGCCTCCAACTGATGTTCATTCATTTTTCATTTTAGTCAGTTTTAATTTGAGCGTCAACAATTAACGTATCATTTTCTTTATATTTTAATTTTAACCATTTTATTTCTTCATGAAGTCGATTTTTGACTTGAAATGAATTTAAATATCCTCGATAAATTTTATCCTCCCAAGAATGACTTTTAATTTTTACGATTTTTCTTGGTAAATCAACGTTTATATACATTTTCTTCTGCAAAAGAAAACGTTGAAAAATATAATCAATTTGCTGATTGTACTTTATTGTCGAATATATTAAAAAACTCACAATAAGAAAGATTTGTCGAATATCGTATAAAAATGTTATAACTGTGCCAATTATAACTAATACTCCATTTAACCATTTAACAATTTGCAAAACAGTCTTATATGGCCAAAAATAACATAAAATAGCACTAACTAATCGGCTGCCATCAAGAGGCGGTAATGGAATGAGATTAAATATAATCACAAAAAGTTGTGCCCATATCGCGTATTTATAGAGATATAAATGAAGATAAGAGCTCGTATTGTTTCGTAAGAGAAGTAAAATGAATAACGTAATCACGTTAAAGAGAATCCCTCCACTGCTAACCACTAAATCCTCTTTGTTCGATTTATTTAACTCACCTTTAAATTCCATCACCCCACCAAAGGCAAAAAATCTTAATTCTTCTAATTCCCATTTATAAAAAAAGGCCATCGTTAGATGACCACATTCATGAATAATGATCGTTAAGGCAAAAATAACATATTCATTTAAATAACCAAGCATAATGGCTAAGAGGGTCATTGCATAAAAAGATGGAGTAAACTTTAACCGATTTTTACGCATGAATGTCCCTCCTAATTATTGAACATACTCATCTAAATAAGCTGCAATGTCTTGATATTTTCCATCCTTATCTTTTAGCGCTAAATAATAATAAGCTCCTTCTCCTAATTCTGTTCCTGGTTCTCCAATGACTGAACCGACTCCTAAAACATCACCAGCTTTAATATGTTGATATTGACTCACTTTTCGGTTTTCAATAAAGCCTATAGTTAATGTCCACTCATCTTCTAACTGGATATTCATATAGTTGCTGATTTTATCATCCATTCCTACATTCAAAACAATTCCAGGAACAAAACTACGAATCTCTTCATCCTGTTTGATTTGAATGATGACACCGTTCTCATAATCTTTTAATACCATATTATTACGAATATTACTAATAGCCTGTGAAATATCAAAAATTGAATCTGTGCTTTCCCCCTCAATCGGATTACCTGATTCATCTACTGTTGTTCCTTCTATTCCACTTGTAGGAATAGTTGCATCCTCTTGTTTTGTTAAACTATTATCAAAAGGGAACAATTTAAATAACATGTCTTGATACATTTTTTCATATTTCGTAAAAGGAAAGTTTCCCATCACGACACTCTTTACATTTTCATAAAGAGGAACATTAGGAATTTTTTGAAGCACTAATACACTCATTAGTAAACATAAACAAACCATTGATTGACAAATAAAACGTCGAACAAATATAACTGTCCCATCTTCCTGCTCTCTTCGTCTATAATAAGATGATGAATGATTTGCTTTATACCCACTATAAGTAGAGCGATAAGGTGGACGATTTTTTTTTTGATTAGCCACAACAATTCCTCCCAACTATTGTTTCATGTACGTAAGCTTGTTCAATGAATCATATGAGTCTTTATAAAAAATTAGAACTCTTATTCTGATGACTAAATGATTTTAAACATGAGCTTATAATATTAGAAGGATGCTTAGAATTTTATGCCATTTAACTTCATAAAAAAAGACACCTTCAGGTGTCTTTTAAATTAAAATTCATTTAAAAAATCTCGTTGATATTTTCTAAATTGACGTTTTAAAACTGGATAAATTGGAATGGTGATTAACGTATTAAAAATAGCTGTTGGAAGTAAAATCAACTTAATAAACATTAGTAATGTCATATTAGTCGTCTTCATCGTATTAACAATAAAATAAACCACCCACTCTTCAAAAATAACAACCATCATTACCAATGCCATCATCGATAAAATATTAATCGGCATTGTTTGTGAAATGAAACGTAACAAAATAAACGTTATGATTGGAAATAAACATGTATATAGCCCAATTAAATCAGCATAGCAAATATCGTACAGAATTCCAAAAATAAGAGCAATCAAAAGCGGGCGGAACCCTTTATCATAAAACGTAAAAAAGGCTAAACAAATCAAAAAGACGTTCGGGATCACCATATAATGTCCAAAAATCGGTTGAATTGGTAAAAAGATGACTAATAAATTATCAAGGACAAAACATGTCATAAAGGTCATAATTAATCTAATCATTAGTTGGTGTCACCGCCTCACGTGAAACAACAATCACGTAGTCCATATTGTCATAATTCTTTTCACCTTTTAAATAGAGTGTTTGTGTTAATCCATCTTTACTTACTTCAATACGATGAACATATCCAATTAAAAGTGCACGAGGATAAACACCACCTAAACCACTTGTAATCACGGCGTCTCCTTCTTCAACGGCAACCTCCTTTGAAACCTGTGTCATAACGAGTTCATCCGTTGTGTAATCATACCCTTCAACAGTACCAACAGACCCTTCTTTTCCATCAATAATCGCCGATACTTTACTTCCAAAGTCTTGGTTTTTGATGAGCTTAACTTTAGCTGATAAATAGTTAACTGAAATAATTTTTCCAATTAAAAACCCTTCTTTTGAAAGCACTGCCATATTCTCTTTAATTCCTTGTTGGCTTCCTTTATTAAGGACAATAAAATCATGCCACTGATCAACATTACGCATGACTGTTGCTGCATTAATTGTAGTATAACTTGTTAAAGAAACCCCAGTTTCTTGTAATTCCTCTAATGAAGCAATTTGATCTTCTAATTGATGAACATACACTTCTAATGCTTCATAGTTATACATCTGTTGTTTTAACAATTTATTTTCTTCATACGTATGAAATAGATCGTTAATATTCGTTAAAAAGTTTTTAAAAATATCAACAATCCCTGTATATCCTGTTTGAACGGCTGTCATTCCATCCTTAATCAGACGTTCAGGTAATGGATTTCTTGTTTCTTGATTCATCGTATAACCAACTGTAATTAAAGTCATAAAAATTATTACGATAATTCCAAATACTTTTAAATGGTTAACACCCTTCATTTGAACACATCCTAAGTCTTTACAATAATCTTTTTTATAATGCTTATTATATATAATTGATATGTATGAAACAAGTCTAATTGATGACATAAGCACTAACTCTATGACTTTTCACACTTTTTACATGAGATTAGCCTTTACACCATAAAAAAATCCCCACTTTTATAGGAGTTCACTGAAATACACCTCACAAAAAAAGGAAAACATTGAAACATGAATTGTCTCAGTGTTTTTTTATTATAAATGATATAATTTTTTTACTGATTACATCTTTTGAGGCTCATCATGATCAAAGACTTTGAACAACTATCATTAAATCTTTCTCAAGGACATCCCTTGTACGATAAAATTATTTCGAAAAATCACCCGTTACGTTTAATCAATGAATACATTGATTTTTCTTTTGTGACCCCTTTACTCGGCGCTAACTATTCGATTGATTATAGAAGAACTGCCTATTCTCCTGAAGTGATGTTTAAACTTTTATTTTTAAAATTCCTTTACAATTTATCTGATGAACGTATGATTCAAGAAGCTCAGGTTAATATGGCGTATAAATACTTTTTAAACTTAGCACCAGAAGACCAACTGATGCATCCGTCCTCACTGACTAAATTCAGAAAATTAAGACTAAATGACGAAGAGATTTTAGAAGAATTACTTCATGAAATGGTGAGTCAGGCGATTGAAAAGGAATTAATTAAATCAAAGACGTTAATTATGGATGCGACACATACAAGAAGTCAATATTCAGTTAAAACACCCATTGAAATGTTGAGAGAAGTTTCTAAAAATATACGTAAGCAGCTCTATCGCTATGTTCCTGAAATAAAAGACTCAGTTCCTCCTAAATTACATCCGACAGCTTCACTTGAAGAAGAAGTCACTTACACGCAGGAATTGATTGATTTTTCAAGTCAATATAATGGTCAAAATATGACCATCAAAAAGGCGACAGAAAAAGCTTTAGATCTATTAAAAAATGAAACGTATCAAACGATTCTCTCTGTTTCAAATCCAGAAGCTAAAATGGGATATAAGTCATCCACTGACTCTTTTGCAGGTTATAAGTCACATATTGCCATCACAGAAGAACGCATCATTACAGCGATTGAAGTCACAACGGTTGAGGTCAGTGACGGAAAATATTTAGAAACGTTAGTAGAAAACTCAAAAAAGAACGCCATTGAAGTCGAAGATGTATTAGCTGATGCGGCGTATTCAAATAAAGATAATTTAGAGTATATGGATAAAGAAGGAATAACAGCCATCACCCCTTTGAATCCCATCGTATTAAATGGTAGAAAACGAGAAGTCGAAGGATTTGAATATAATAAAGACGCTGGACAAATGAGATGCCTAGCCGGTCATTTAAGTATTAGAAAAGCACGAACAGGAAAGAAAAATCAAAACAAGAATCAAAGTTTAACTTACTACTTTGAGATTGAAAGATGTAAAAACTATCCCTTAAGAAATGGGTGTTATAAACCTGGGGTAAAGTCTAAAACTTATTCCATCACTATAAAATCAGATATTCATCAAAAAGCGATAGATGCTCAAAAGACAGATGAGTTTAAAAATAAGAAAAAACAACGCTATAAGATAGAAGCAAAGAACGCTGAATTAAGACAGTCTCATGGATTTCAAAAATGTAAATTCACGGGGCTTTTGGCATGAAAATTCAAGCTTATCTAACAGCAATTGTAGTCAATTCAAAGAGAATAATAAGGTTAGTACAGATACAAGCAGAGAATTTAACGGAATATCGTTCAAAAATAGGTCAACTATTAACTATTTTTATGGATAAGAAAAAAGGAGTCTTTTATTTTAAAAATAATAAGCTCCTTTTTCAGTGCCCTCCTTTTATAGTAGTGAGAATTTTTTACTAATCCTTTATTATGCTGTCATAAATTCATCTTTATAAATAATGTAAGTATCACAATCTACCCACTCTCGATGGCCATTTAAGATTGCCCGTGTCACTAAACGATCATGATGCATCCCTATTTTTTTCATAACTCGACCAGAAGCGGGATTTCTAACATCATGTTTAGCGATTACAGTATCCACTCCAATTTGTTCAAAAGCAAACCGTAAAACTGCTGTTGCTGCTTCAGTCATTAATCCTTGATTCCAATAATCTTTAGATAGACAGTAGCCTAACTCACATCTATAGCGTTGTCCTCGGCGAATAAATTGATACAGAGAAATAGACCCAATGACCTGCTCATTTTTGCGATAAACAATTGCCCATTGGTAAATATCTAAGCGTTGATATGCCGACTCCCAATTGGCTAAAATTCGCTTCGTTGTATTAACATTTTGATGAACAGGCCAAGCAACATAT
This sequence comes from Turicibacter sp., assembly GCA_030531025.1. The sequence continues at coordinate 13,361 of JAUMTV010000054.1, read as the reverse complement.
CGTGCGACCTCTCGATCACTACTCCAATTTTCATAAACCATCGTCGCATCGCTAACTCTAAATTTTCTCAAATAAAGCCGCTCTGTTTCAAGTCGACAGGTTCCTAAATGTTTCATTTCGTTAACTCCTTCAAATCTCTTATTTTCCACTATCTCCATAGTTAGCTAATACCCGAGCACTAGGATCTAAGACATTGCACCCTTCCCATTCTTTATTTGGCATCCAATAATCTTTAATCCATTTTGCATACCCATTAAAGTAGCTATCAAAAATTTCGCGATAAAGTAATGACTCTTTTGTGAATGGAACACAATCCCCTTTATATTGCTTCACTTTTCTTTCAAATTCTTCATCTGTATATTTTGATTCTGCATATTCTTTTAAAATATCTACTAAAGAATGACCGACTGCATCTGAAAATGCTGCTTTTTCGCGCATTAAAATACTTTCTGGTAAATAGTCACCAACAAAAGCTCGGCGTAACAAATATTTACCTTTATTATATCTATTTAATTTAAGTTGTGGATTAAGCCCAATCACATAATCAACAAAAGCTAGATCACCAAATGGAACACGCGCTTCAATAGAATTGGCAGAAATACAGCGATCTGCGCGTAAGACATCATACATGTAAAGTTCACGAATTCGTTTTTGTGACTCTTCTTGGAACGCCATGGCACTTGGTGCATAATCTGTATATTTATAACCAAACAATTCATCACTAATTTCTCCAGTTAATAAAACTTTTACATCTGTTTTTTCACGAATCGCTTTACATAATAAATACATTCCTATAGAAGCGCGAATCGTTGTAATGTCATAAGTTTCTAAAATATAAATGACTTCTTCCAAACAATTAATGACATCATCTTTTGTAATAATCACTTCACTATGATCTGATCCAATATAATCAGCAACTTCTTTTGCATATTTCAAATCAATCGCATCACTTTCCATTCCAATAGCAAACGTTTTAATCGGTTGATTCAAAATTTTTGAGGCAATACTACACACTAAACTAGAGTCTAAGCCTCCACTTAATAAAAATCCAACTGGAACATCAGCATCTAATCGTTTACGAACGCCTTCAATTAAACGCTCTTTAATTTCTTTTGTCACCTCTTCGAGACTACCATTATAATATCCTGATGATTGTGCTGCATCGTAATAGCAAGTAAAACATCCATTAGCATAATAATATCCTGGTGGAAATGGATGAACTTCACTGCATAACTCAACTAATGCTTTTGCTTCTGAAGCAAACATAATTTTATGACTATTTTTTGAATAACCATAAAAAAGTGGACGAATTCCAATCGGGTCCCTTCCGGCAATAAAATCATCTTTCTTAGCATCATAAATGACTAAAGCAAATTCCGCATCTAACTTTTTAAAAAAGTCTAATCCGTATTTTTCATAAAGTGGTAAAATCACTTCACAATCGCTGTCTGATTCAAAGACATATTGAGGACTTAATTGTTCTCGTATTTTTTTATAACCATAAATTTCTCCATTACAAACGACTAAATTATTATGAAGTTCAAAGGGTTGGTTCCCTGACTCAGTTAATCCCATAATAGATAACCGATGAAATCCCCATAACCCTCGTTCACGATTTTGAATGATACAAAAGTCTGGTCCTCGATACGAAATTCGGATAAAACTTTCTTCGAAGTCTTCCACCTTAATATCATTGGCTGTATAAACCATAAATCCACACATAACATTTAACCCCCTTCAATGACACACTATCAGTCTCTTTTCTTTAATCTTATGCGTGTGAGCGGATTCAACATAACTACTTTTTCTGATTTTTTTCATCACTTTCGATTTCTCTTCAGAAAACATTAGGGAAGCATAGCATAAGTCATATTTTTTTGTTAAAACTAAAACTATCTTATCAACTTCGAAAGGAACATTCATATGTTTGATCATCTGATCGAGGAGACGCTACCTATTATTATTGGAATTTTAGAATTCATGGGAATTTTCATCATTACCATCGGCGCATTTCGGGCCTTTTATCATTATGTCAAAACATTACTCTTTAAAGATCATTACCCTATTAAGCACCAATTTGCTAATTCTATGGCAACAGGTCTTGAATTTAAGTTAGCCGCTGAAATTTTAAAAACTGTTCTCATTCAAAGCTTAAATGAACTGATTATTCTAGGTTCTATTTTCTTACTTCGAGTCTTAATGACAATTGTCATTGAATGGGAAATGAAACAAGATGCAAAACAAAAACAAACACCTTCTGTTTAACTAAAAAGCTCTCATATTTGAGAGCTTTTTTATTCTTAATAAGATATCGTTTATAAATATCCTTTTTCTTTTAAACTAGTAAACTGATCATCCCCTATAATTAAATGATCTAAGACTTTAATACCAATTAATTCACCCGCTTCATATAAGCGATGCGTCAGTTGAATATCTTGTTGTGAAGGAGTTGGATCACCACTTGGATGATTATGAGCACAAATGACAGCTGCCGATGAACGTTTAATTGCTTCTTTAAAAACTTCCCGAGGATGAACGATCGCTTTATTAAGAGATCCTATAAAAATCGTCTTTTTTCCGATAATAAAGTTTTTAGTGTCTAAAAATAAGACAACAAAATGTTCTTGTGTTAAATGCTTCATTTCTGCTGACAAATAAGAAACACAATCACTAGGAGATAAAATCGCAGCAAACTTTTGATGTTTAGCTTTTGCGATTCGTTTCCCTAATTCGATACTCGCTAAAATTTGAATGGCTTTACTTTCGCCAATCCCATGTATACTCATTAATTCCTCGATCGTTATTTCATTTAAAAGCTTGATGCCTTGTGTCTTTTGTAATATCGTTTGAGCTAAGTTTAACGCTGATTGTTGCCTTGTCCCCGTTCGTAACATAATTGCCAATAACTCTGCATTTGATAAAAAGGCGGCCCCTTCTAATAACAAGCGTTCTCGAGGCCGCTCTTCAAGAGGTAAATCACGAATCATAAAGGGTTCCATGTCCTACTGATCACTTCCTGTTCTTATCCGTTTAACCATTGATAAATCTCAAGCAACATCTTCTGGCGTTCTGTCGATAAGGCGTCAAAAGAGGCTGTTGAAAGTGTCACATAATAACCCCATATATGCATTTCATCATCCGTGAATGTTTGAATAAAATCTCCCGTCATTTCAAATGGTTTTTGTTTGACAGCTTGTAAAAAGTAATTCCACTTTAAGTCATCTGTTGGAACTTCTACTTCTTTAATAAAGTAATCAATTCCTTTATTTTTCATTGCTTCCTCAACAGAAGCTAGACTCTCTTTCATTCCTGAAATATGTGAAAATACAGAGTATTTCCCATCTACTTTTAAGATTCCGTAATTATAGCCTAACTGCTGTAATTGACCTGCTAAATTTAAAACATTATCATACGTTTCGTACACGCCTAACTGTATGACATAAATTTTATTTTCTGTTGTCACATCCTTTGAATCCTCCACTGGCTCAGGCTCTTCTTTTGATGCATCTTCATTAGCAGGTGGTGTCTCATTCGCTACACCACTAGCGGTCTCAATACCTTCTGCTGGGCCTAAAAAATTATCTAATAATTTTCCAAACGATAGCCCAACCATAACAATGATTAACGTTAATAAAATCCATAAACGTATTGATTTTAAATCGATTTTTAACCTAAATTTAAACTTCTTTTTCTTCATCATGACCCCACCTATCATCTTCAGTCATTGCTTTATCTCATTAGTATATGGGTATGATGATATCAAAAGTCATTCAAAAAAATTGTCTAAATCTCATCTTACTAATGATTTTCGCACTTCTGAGATAAAGTAAAGTGATCCTGTAATGACTAAACATTCATCATCTTCTACTTCACCTAATAAACGGTCCATTAGCTCATGAAAATCTTCTTCATAAGATGAATTTAACCGATTGTATGATTCATGTTGTTCTTTAGCTGATTGAGCACGTGGATAATCAAAGGTTGTAAAATAAACATGATCAGCTACTTCATGAATAAGATCAAACATTTTTTCATAATCTTTATCTTTTAAAACACTTACCATAAACAGGCGACGCTGAGTTGGATAAAGACTTTTAACTGTCTCACATAATTGGGTCATTCCTTCTAGGTTGTGCGCTCCATCTAAAATAATAGCTGGATTTTCATGAATGACCTCAAATCTTCCTTTCCAAAAAGACTGTTTCATTCCCCTATATATATTTACATCAGAAATACTAAAAATCCTTTTTTGCTTTAAATATTCAATAATCGAGTATGCCAGTGTTGCATTTTTAATTTGATGCGCCCCTTTCATTGTTAACTGCACTCCTTTTAACTTAGGCCAATCAAACTGCATTCCTTCTTGATTTAGATGAACATGCGTTGGCGTATAAACATCAAGTGCTTTAATTAACGGACTATTTTTCTTAGATGTCACATCTTTAAATTCTTTTAAAACTTCTTCATTCTCTTCCGTTGTAAATAGTGGAATATTTGGCTTAACAATACCTAATTTTTCATGAGCAATTTTTACTAACGTATCCCCTAAAATTGCTTCATGATCATGACCGATATTCGTAATTCCACAAACAATAGGAGAAATGACATTCGTCGCATCAAATCGTCCTCCGAGACCAACTTCATAAATAACAATATCCGTTTGATAATGCTTAAAATAAATAAATGAAATCAGTGTAATAATTTCAAATTCCGTAAACGGACCAATTGGTGTTTTATTAATTTCTTCAACAATCGGCTTCACCACATTCGCACACCATGCCAAATCATCATCACTAATCGGTATTCCATTTAACGAAATTCGCTCATTAAATGTTTCAATGTACGGAGAAGTGAATGTCCCAACATGATAGCCGGCATCTTGTAAAACAGAACGTAAATACGTTACTGTTGACCCTTTTCCATTAGTTCCAGCAATATGGATTGTTTGAATTTTTAAATGTGGATTGTCTAAGCGATTTAAAGCTGCTTCCATCCTTTCTAAACCAGGACGAATCCCAAATCGAAGTTGTTCTGAAACCCACTCTATGACTTCTTTTCCACTTCTAAACATGTTTTCTCACCTTCTTTTTTCTATTCTGTTTTTATCGTAACTGAAACGACCATTCCCTTTGTTAATAATTCACCTGCTAAAACCGATTGCGTCTCAATGATTCCATCTTCTGCTGACGACTCAACCGTTATCCCATACAAGTTAGCAAATTCATTTAGCTTACTTAAATTTTTTCCTGTAAAATCTTCCATGACTGGATATCCCTTTGATACATAAACCGTTAAAATTAATGGATCATCTCCGACTTTTGTTCGTGGTTTAATCGATTGCTCCATCACGCGATTTTGTAAAACATCATATGAATAAACGAGTTCATAAATAACCGAGATATTCTCATGTTTTTCATCATATTTCATTACTTCATCAGCTGACCACCCATGAAAGTTTGGAATTGTATTAAATTCAAGGGTTGATTTTATGTTAATGATTAAGGCAACTATTGTACATAATCCAAAAATCAAACAATAAAATCTAGCGTTTAATCGATATTTTTTTCGTTTCTTTTTTTTGCCCAAATCCTCACATCCTTATAGTTAGGAAGAATACAATATTTTTCCCAATACATCTAAATTTATGACTAATAACTAGAATATAAAATCATAACATAATTCTACCAACTAAATTTAGTTTTTAAAAGAGTAAAACGTTCTTTCTACTTCTTTCATACAAAAAAAGCTCTCAGATAAACTGAGAGCTTTTTATACTATTATTTTTCTAATTGAGCTAAGCGAGCCTCAACTGTTGCATATTTTTCTTTGTAATCCGCTAACTTATTACGTTCTTCTTCTACTAAGTGAGCTGGTGCTTTAGCAACGAATTTTTCATTTGAAAGTTTTGATTCTCCACGTTTTACTTCTGCAGCTAATTTTTTAAGCTCATTTTTTAAACGTTCGATTTCAGCACTTACATCGATTAACCCTTCAGTTGGTAAGAAGATGTCAGCTCCTGTAACAACGGCTGTCATTGTTTCTTCTTCTACTGTTAAATCTTTTTCAATCACTAATTCGCTTGGGTTACAGAAACGCTTTAAGTAGGCTTGGTTTGCACTTAAGTTTTCTAATACCTCTCCTGATTTAGCATTGATAAAGATACGGATTTGTTTGCTCATTGGAGCATCAACTTCTGCACGGATGTTACGTACTGAACGGATGATGTCCATTAATAACGCGAAGTTATTGATTGCTTTTTCATTGTTATACTCTGGTTTAACAACTGGCCAAGCAGCTACCGCACATGCTGTATTTTCACGAGTAATCATTTGATAGATTTCTTCTGTTACGAATGGCATGAATGGGTGTAATAATTTCACGATTGATTCTAACACGTAAGTTAAGACCATACGAGTTGAACGTTTGGCTTGTTCATCTTCACCTTGTAATGGTAACTTCGCCATTTCAATATACCAGTTACAGAAGTCTTCCCAGATGAAGTTATATAAATGACGTCCGACTTCACCGAATTCGAATTTATCAGCATTGTAGTTGATAGCCTCGATTGTTTCATTTAAACGTCCTAAGATCCATTGATCCGCAACATTTAATGTTGCTTCTTCTAACTTCACATCTTCGCAAGTCATTCCATCTAAATTCATAATGACGAAACGTGAAGCGTTCCAGATTTTGTTAATGAAGTTCCATGTTGATTCTACTTTTTCTTCAATATAACGTAAGTCTTGACCTGGTGCTGAGTTTGTTGTTAAGAAGTAACGTAAGCTATCTGCTCCGTATTTCTCAATAACATCCATTGGGTCAACCCCGTTACCTAATGATTTACTCATTTTACGCCCTTCAGCATCACGCACTAATCCGTGGATTAACACGTTTTTGAATGGACGCTCATCTGTGAACTCTAAACTTTGGAAAATCATACGAGATACCCAGAAGAAGATGATGTCATATCCAGTAACTAATGTATCTGTTGGGAAGTACGCTTTAAAGTCTTCACACTCAACATCTGGCCAACCAAGTGTTGTAAATGGCCATAAAGCTGATGAGAACCATGTATCTAATACGTCTTCGTCTTGGTTCCAGTTTTCAAGATCTGCTGGAGCCTCTTCACCTACGTACATTTCACCTGTTTCTTTATGATACCAAGCTGGAATTTGGTGTCCCCACCATAACTGACGTGAAATACACCAGTCATGAATGTTTTCCATCCAACGTAAGAACGTATTTTCAAAGCGTTCTGGTACGAAGTTTACTTTATTATCAGTTGATTGATTAGCAACAGAACGTGCAGCTAATTCTTCCATCTTAACGAACCATTGTGTCGATAAGTATGGCTCAACGACTACATCTGTACGCTCAGAGTGTCCTACTGAGTGAACATGCTTTTCAATTTTTACAACTAATCCCGCTTCTTGTAAATCAGCAACTAATTGACGGCGAGCATCAAAACGATCCATTCCGCTATATTTACCTGCTAATTCATTCATTGTCCCATCTAAGTTCATACAGATTGGACGAGCTAAGTCATGACGATTTCCAACTTCAAAGTCGTTTGGATCGTGAGCTGGTGTAATTTTAACAGCACCTGTTCCAAAATCCATTTCAACATACTCATCAGCAATGACTGGAATTGGTTTATTATTTCCTGGGATTAAGACATTTTTCCCAATTAAATCTTTATATCGATCATCTTCTGGGTGAACCGCAACAGCCACATCTCCAAACATCGTTTCTGGACGAGTTGTCGCAACTTCTAAGAAGTCATTTGTTCCCTCAATCATATATTTAAAGTGATAGAATGCCCCTTCAATTTCTTTATGAATAACTTCGATATCTGATAAGGCTGTACGCGCAGCTGGATCCCAGTTGATGATACGCTCACCACGATAGATTAATCCTTTTTCATATAACTGAACGAATACACGACGAACTGCTTTTGATAATCCTTCATCTAATGTGAAACGTTCACGAGAGTAATCTAATGATAACCCCATTTTTTCCCATTGCTGACGGATGAATCCAGCATATTCTTCTTTCCATTCCCAAGCTTTTTCTAAGAATGCTTCACGTCCAATATCATAACGTGAAATTCCTTGCTCTTTTAAACGAGCATCAACTTTTGCTTGAGTCGCAATTCCGGCATGGTCCATACCTGGTAGCCATAACGCGTCATATCCTTGCATACGTTTCATACGGATAATGATATCTTGTAATGATGTATCCCATGCATGCCCTAAGTGTAACTTACCTGTAACATTTGGTGGCGGAATAACGATTGTATACTTAGGTTTTTCTGATTGTGGTTGCGCTTTGAAGCAATCTTGCTCATACCAAAATGCATACTTACCTTGTTCAACATCTAAATGATTATACTTAGGTGCTAAGTTTTTCGTCATTTTAGTGTCCTCCTTTTCTTAATCTCTGATAGATGAACAACTCCAGCAGTTTTAACCTGATTGTTTAACCATCTAACCTAAAGTGTTTAGTTATTAAACTGAACAACCAAAGGATCCAAAACTTTTATATCGATAATGTATTTCAGCATCTCATAATTAAAGTACCGTTTTAACGAGCAATGTCTCATTCAGTTATAGGTTCTCAACTAAAAATGGTTGGTGGAATAATCTTAGTACAACTTGGTGAAGCTGCACAAATATCAAATGGATGGATGATATTTATTGAATCCCTATATCTAAACAAAAAATTGACGTCAATGTCTCTAATAACGAGTTGCTTTGTCCACCTGGATAATGGATGATATAACATGTTTAGATGATGTACCGTCTGTATTCATAGCTTCCTTAGCTTTTATCTTCATCAAAAGAAGTATCCATCTTAATCTTAATCATCTTTAATCAATAACCCTTAGTTAAGCATCATCGTTCACTACACACGCATCCTTTTAAAGCTATCTAATTAGAAAATCTATCGCCAGAAGTCCAACGATCGAAACTTCTAATCATATTTCCTATATGATCATCAACCGAGTTTTTATTTCATTAAAAGATTGCAATGCGTCAAGTTATGCTAAGCCATTGCAATGAGTTAAATTTTATTAAATAACCACCTGGATAATAGATTATATTTAAATTCTTCTCATGCATAAATAATTGTTTATCCGCTCTGGCTTTTTGTTTATTAAAAAAGAATGTTCATCATTATTCAACACAGGATATAAAAACCACCTGGATTATGGAATTATAAAATGATTGAATTGATGTATCTTCTCCTCATTAGGGATGAAAAAAAGCAGAAAACATCATTATTCTTTGTTAGCTAACTTAATAACTTTTTATTATCGGACCACCTGGATAACGGACCTTATAAAACTTTAAATAACGTATATTCTCTATTAATACTCTAACTTTTATCTCAATCTTTAAGAACAAAAACACAATCATATTAATAGCTCCTCAAATTTCACATAAACCACCTGGATAATAGATTATATAAAATTGATTCATTAATATTAAAATTGTGCTGAACTTGCCTTTTGATTTCAAACGTAAGAAGAGAATCAATGGTTATTCAACATGACGATTCAGCACTATAGACTGAACATTAAAATCAAACCACCTGGATTATGGAATTATAAAATTGTTGAATTCATATACAATTAAAGGTTCACTGCTAATTTTTATTTTCTTTCATATCAAACGATTGAATTCATATAGAAATATTAATGATAGTTCTAAACATAAGCACATTCAATGTCGGACAATGACTTAACTCGTTTCATTTCATTAGCATAATTATCTTTTTAAAAATGATACACCATTTGAATGAAAATTAAGCATAAAGTCTTTGGGACCAATAAAAAAAGCATTTCGTCCTCATAAGGACGAAATGCTTAAAATTCCGCGGTACCACCTTGATTGTAGGTTTATGATAACCTACCACTTTATGCTTTAACGCAGCTAACGGAATTTCCTACTTAAAATTTATTTCAGAAACCCAACTCACAGGCTACCTTCAAAGCTATCACATAAAGTTCTTTCACCAACTGAACTTCTCTCTTGAATGCGAGGGAACTTTTACTCCTCCTGGTCATTGTTGTTCAACTATCATAATATATATGTTAGTATTCTACAACAACGAATAAATTTATTCAAGAGTTGGTGAGTAAATTACAATTAATTCCTCAAAATTCTTTTTTTATCTGAAGAAACTAAATAATTCCATTATTTTCATTTTCTAAATGTTATACCCCCTTATTGTTGCATAAACTATAACTATAGGGGGTGAGTACATGGGGCGTTATCGTCGTGGTGGAGGCGGATTTAGAGCCTACTTACTAACATTACGTTCTATCGTTTCATTATTATTTTTTTATCAGCTTTTTCTTATTATCTTTTCATTTTCTCAATTTGATTTCGTTATGTTGTTGATCCTTGGGGGGGTTCTTGGTTTGTTGTGGTGGGTTTGTTAAACTGATCATAAACTTGTAATGCCAATAAGTGAGGAGCCATACATTCATTTAACAAGGCAATATTAATTAATGAATGATCATTTAATGTTTGATGAAGTTCGCCTAAATCGATGCAAAGGGAACGGAAAAAGAAATAGTGCCGCAATGCTGCGGCCTTTTCATTTTTCACATAATCTAAAACGATTGAATGTAATCCTGGGACTTCATGATAATTTTCTAAAAAGTAATACATATCTAATGAAGCAATTGAAAACATACTTTTCTCAAAATTAATTAAATAAGTTGATTTTTCAGTGACTAATAAATTAGCGACATTGACATCCCCATGAATTAAACTCACTGGCATTTTTTTGTCTCGTTTAATGAGATCATAAAACTTTTTCAGTTCATCATGAGCATGATGTAACATCGTATAGAGCATAGGATATACCATCATAAAGTACCAGTCATAAGGCGAGCGATCCCGTTGCAACTCACACTCCTCAATGCTTTTTTGCAGTTGATCATAGCTATTTTGCAATCGTTTATAATCTTTATTATAAATACGTTGTAATTCATCATCACTCACATCCACCTCTAACTGTGTTTCTGAGTGTAATTTTTCTAATAATTCAATATAGTAATGAATTTGTTGTTCCAAAGGTAAAGGAATCGTTTCTACATAATCTGTCAAATAAAAGAAATGATCGCGCCATGGCACGTAATGATCATTATCTTTCGTACGATAAATCGGTAAAATATTTCGAGATAATGCTTTATACGCAAAAAGCTGCTTCATAATAAATTCATCATCACCACTTGTAACCTTTAATAAATAGTCATGATTTGAGGCTCTAATTTTCATCGATTTACGGGTGATGGGTGTCATTGATTCAATCGTCAAATCATAATGGGCTTCTACAAAGACTTTTATCTCATCGTAATTTGCCATAATTAATCATCACGCGATCACCGCAATGTAAAGGAGAATTTAGCCCCTCTAAATTATAGATTGCTTTTTCAGGAACATCATATTTTGTACAAATATTTGAAATTGTTGTTTCTTCTTCTTGTACAAAGATAATTTTTAAAATACTTTCCCCATCTAAAAATTGATTTGCAATTGAGTCATCACTTGAATACGTTGAAATCACTTGATTTTGTCCTGTAGTCGCCTCTACTTCTTCAGATACTACCGATTGTGATTGCACCACTTGTTCATTCTCTACGACAACAGTCGGTTCAATTTCTTCAACGACAGGAGTTGACACAATTTCTTCTACCACTGGTTGTGAAGCCACTTCTTCTAGGACCGGTTCTGTTTCATCTAAAGAATACAACATATTAAAAATATCAGATTTTTTTGCTTGAACTGGATTAGCTTCTACTACTTCTTTCTCTTTTAACGGAAATGGTAGGATTTCTTCTTCCTCTTCTACCTCTGTGACAGCTGGTTCTTCTTCAACTTTGACCACATTAGAAACCGCTGGAATTGGAGCAACTGGTTTTAGTTTAACCTTTTCGACGACTTCTTCAACCTGTGGTGCTTCAACAACTTCAACTTCTTCTGGAACTTCTGAAACAACTTCTACAACAGGCTCTTTTACTTCAACAGGTTCTTTCGTAATAAATTGCTTAATTTTATCCGTTAATGATTCTTTACGCTCTGCTGCTAATTTTGGATCAACAGCTTCTTCTTTATGATCTAAAACGACTTCTTCAACAACGGGTTGTAAAGTTAATTGTTCAACCTGTGGTGTTTCAACAACTTCAACTTCTTCTGGAACTTCTGAAACAACTTCTACAACAGGCTCTTTTACTTCAACAGGTTCTTTCGTAATAAATTGCTTAATTTTATCCGTTAATGATTCTTTACGCTCTGCTGCTAATTTTGGATCAACAGCTTCTTCTTTATGATCTAAAACGACTTCTTCAACAACGGGTTGTGAAGTTAATTGTTCAACAACTTCAACTTCCTCTGGAACTTCTGAAACAACTTCTACTACAACAGACTCTTTTATTTCAATTGACTGATTAGTCATATATTGTACATCTGTCTCTGTTAGTGATTCTTTACGCTCTTTTGCTAATTTTGGATCAATAGCTTCTTCTTTATGATCTAAAACGACTTCATCAAAATCAATATAATCTAAGTCATCAGTCTCATCATGATAGTGATTATGACCTTGTTCATCTTCACTTTCAGAACTATAATAGTTCACTTCTTGTTCCTTTTGTGATGGTTTGGTAGCTGATGTATGCTCAATTACCTCTTTTTTATTTTCATGGGCTTCGTCTGTTTCAACTTTTACCTTTTGCTCCTCAGGTTCAGCTGGCGCAACAAAGGCTTCTTTTGTAAATAAAACAGGGGCTTGGGTCTGAACTTCAACTTCATTTTCCTGCTCTTCAACTAGCGTAATTGGGCTTTCCCAATCATAACCATCTAAACTAAGATTCAACGTTAAAAATAAATTACTTCCGTCTTGAACTTGATAATCAAAATTTGTAATATCCGTATTAATTTCACTACCTCTTCCGTTATTCGGCAGAGTAATATCGAGTGGAATATATTCTTTAAATATTTCTTGTTTTCCACTTGTTGTCGTATATTCTCCGTCGATTGAAATTTGTCCACGTAATGATAAATAATCACCCTCATCATATGCTTTTGTTTGTGGAACAATATTAATTGATATAATATCATTTATGTTACTGATCGGTAATGTGCAATCCCAATTAAATGAATAACTCATGCTTGACCCTCCTAATTTTGATATTTCAGTTCATTATATTCCTCAATCATAAAAATATGAAACATATTAATTAACAGATAGGCTTCTTTCAAGCTTTTCAATTAGATATCATGTTTATGTTCATGATATCTACTATGAAAATAAATCCAAACTCCCTCCGCGAGGTCATCTTTGAAAAGACC
>JAUMTV010000329.1 GCA_030531025.1 Turicibacter sp. | reverse complement strand
CTTCTAATTCTCGTCTTGACTTAGCTCTTTCAATAACTTGTAGCGCAAAGTCAATGGTCATCTGTTTTCCTAAATCCCATGAAATGATTTTACGTGAGAATAAATCAATCACACACATTAAATAAACAAAGCCCTCGGTTGTTCAGACATAGGTAATATCTGTACACAAAGCTGCATTTGGCTTGTCAGGGTTGAAGTTTCGAGCTAATATATTTTCAAACTTAGCACTAAAATCACTATTCTTAGTTGTCATAATATAAAGTTGAATATAATGGGCTTTTAACCCTAATTGATTCATGTACTTTGAAACAGTGCGCTCTGCTATGTCAATCCCTTCACTGTTTAATAGACGTGTCATTTTAGGTGCTCCATAAATTTTTTTTGATTCTTGATGCACTCTCTCCATTTCTTTTTTGATCTGTTCGCGTTTAAGCTGCGTTTTTGAAGGCCTTCTATGAAGTCATTTATGAAAACCTGATCTAGAAACGCCTAAACATTTCAACACTCCGGTAACAGAAATTTGGCGTTCCTGCTTAACCTGATTAAGATACATGAAGATAGCTTCTGTTAGCTTCCCAGAATGTTGATTGCTTTTTTTAATATTTCAAGTGCATCCTTTGTATCACGTAGTTCTGTTTGTAAACGAGCAATTTCCTTCGCTTCATCAGAAGCATAATTCCCAGAACCACGAACTTCAATGGTCCCAGTTGATTTGTATTCATATACCCATTTAGATAAAGTACTCATTCCAACACCTAAATTTTTAGCACGACCTTTTCTTCCTAAATTCTTATGAGATAAATAATACTCAACTGCATCTTTTTTAAATTGTTCATCATAGTATTTACTCATATAAAGACTCCTAACCGTTATATCGTCATTTTATTATTGGCTAATAAGTCTCTTTTTAACATGTGCACTTTTTATACTATCATCACTATGACTTTTTACAAAGTCGAATTTTCTAATAAGATTTCATTCTCTTCTTGTAAAGGTAACATTTCTTGTTTCATGCGCTTAATCTCCTCAATTGTGATATCAGTATCATCTATTGAGGCAATAGGAGAAATCTGTTTAATCCACTCCCTACTAATGGTGGATACCTGCTAACGCAGGGTAGGGGACCCATTTGTAGATAGTGACTTCTGATACCCCATA
>JAUMTV010000053.1 GCA_030531025.1 Turicibacter sp. | reverse complement strand
CCTTTGCTAGGGCTAAAAAATTTTCTATGAAGAAAATTTATCTGGACTTATATATAAGCAAAATAAACGCCGTTGTGGAAGAAAAGAACTCGTCTTATCGGAACATAAGTTAGAAGAAATCCGTTGTTTATTAGCTCAAGGATGGTTATTAGATGCCATTGCTGGCCGTGATAGACTCATGAATCATTCCGAAAGGGTTTCAACTAAAATATTATACAAACTTCTTAAACAAGGAATCATAGACTCAAACTTGTGACGTCGGAAAGGAAAGAATAACCCTAAAAATCACAAAGAAACACGTGGAAGAATCAATGAATGTAAAACCATTCATGAGCGAGATAAACAGTATCCTAACGCTTCAACTAATCAAGAGTATGGGCATTTTGAGGGGGATACATTCCCTACCAGTTGAGGATAGCCATGATCTATCACTACATGGCGTAGGGGACCCATTGTCGGTAAGAATCGTCAGTCAGCTATTGTCACTTTAGTTGAAAAGAAAAGTAAATATATCGTGCTATTAAAAGCAAGTCGTAAGAGTCAAGAAGTCAAGGATGCCACCTTAAATTGGCTAAATGAACAAGTCGAAACAGGCATCAAAACCATTACCTTTGACCGAGGAAAGGAATTGAACAAGAAAGCAAGATACCTCTTGAGATTTACTTTAGTGATCCAGGAGCACTAGGACAAAGAGGGTTGAATGAGAATTCGAATAGTATTGTAAGACAAGACTTACCGAAATCTACGGATTTATCCGTACATTCACAAAAGAAATTAAATGACATTGCGATGAAATATAACCCTTTACCCAGAAGATCTTTCAACTATTACACATCAGAAGAGATCATGAAAAAAGCAACTGGATTAGAATCACTCATTCCAATTGTCTAGTTTATGATAAATAATTGTCTGATTTAAATTGACAACTCAGGAGTATAAATAAACAATGTCAGGTAAAAATTTTAGACATTAAATAGAAACAGCAATGTTGATTAGCTTATTAAAGTATTGGAGGGGGAAATCGTGTACTTTTCTTCTATTGAAATCTAGATGATAAAAGTGAGTAGTAAAATAGTTTATTGATAGGAGATAAATATTTAACAGAGAATAAGGTGTTCTTTATGTTATCTTTGATTAGCGATTATGTGAAAGATAACATATTAGCAGGATTGTTGCTTATTTGATATGGATGTTTAATACATAAATAAAATTATTAGAGAGATTATTTTTTAAGATACGCTTTCTTTGAACAAGCGTGGAGTTAGTAGAATATATTTTACTAGGAATAGATATTTAAGGGTTAGAAAGGATTTTGGTGATGATGAGAACGTATCGAGTGAAATTTAATACGATTGACGATGTTAAAAATTTTGTTAATATTGCAAGTCATTACGGATATGAAATTGAGTTACAACGTGATGAGTACAAAGTAGATGCAAAGTCTATTTTAGGTGTTTTGAGCTTAGGGATGGAAGCTCCGCTAACTGTATTAGCTGATACATTAAATGCATCTGACTTTAAACGAGAAATAAAAGATTACTTAGTTTAAGAAATAGTATGTGACAAAAAAGTACAAAACTAAAAAAGACATATAAAATTTATGTCTTTTTTTATTTGAATGGATAATATTTTGTAAGAAAGGAGGTAGTTTAATAAAATTTTTAATGAAGTCTTGCATCTTTTAGTAAAGATAGGTGTGACAAAATTAGTAAAATGTGTTAAAATGTAATCGTTATCAAAGATTAAGAGGAGATGATTTATGAGGGAAACGAAGAAAGGATAGCCATAAGCCACATAGAAAGATTAACACTTATACTTCCACCAATACAGATTCTAGTGTTTATGACTAATGAACTTGTTTAAATCTCGAATCAGCAAGTATCTGACCATTAAAAGTTTGAATAACATTAATAAGTAATTTTAAAAAATGTATTGAGGGGGAACAAAAAATGAAAAAGTTTATGTCGATTTTATTAGCAACAGGACTTTCTGTTGCAGGTTTAGTTGGTTGTAGCAGTAATGATGGAGGAGAGCAAAATAGTACGCCATCTGATCAAACACCGTCAACTGATCAGACAACAGGTGAAAAAACAACAGTTAAGCTGTGGTTAGATTATGATGAATATGCAGAAGCATTAGAAGAGGCGATTGAGGCGAAGTTTCCACAGTATGATATTGTATGGGAACATGTTGAATCAGTTGATACACGTACAAAGTTAGAGTTAGATGGGCCAGCGGGGGTTGGACCAGATATCTTTATTCAACCACATGATAATATGTCTCAATCAATTCAAGCAAAAATTCTATTACCATTAGGAGAGAAATTATCAACTCAGGTGCAAGAGCGATTCATTGAAGGATCTGTTCAGACAGTTGAATTTGATGGGAATTATTATGGAATTCCACTTTCTACGGAATCTGTAGCATTCTTCTACAATAAAACATTATTAGATGAATACGGGTTTGACGTAGCAAAAACATGGGATGAAGTTAAAGAACAAGGTGATGTTTTCAATAATAATGCTGAAAATAAATTTATCATCCGTATGGAAACAGGAAACTCATATACGATGCATCCTTTCTTAACTGCATTCGGTTATCAATTATTTGGTCCTGATCATAATGATCCAGAGCAAATTAACTTTAACACACAAGAAGTTATTGATGGTTTAACATACTATAAATCGATGAGGGAATATTTAGATGTACCTTACGCTGACTTAACAACAGATACTGTTGAAGTTGAGTTTGCTAAAGGAACAATTCCTTATATTATTGTTGGACCATGGGCTATTTCTGAAATTAAGAAAAATGCTGACTTTGAGTGGGGTGTGACAACTATTCCGACAGTTAACGACACTCAACCAGTCACATTCTCAGGAAATATTATTGCATGTATTAGTTCTTATACAAAAAATCCTGATGCAGCTCGTGAAGTATTAGAATTTATGACGTCTGACGAGGGATTAGAAATTCTTTATAAAGTTCGTGGATCAATTCCAGCATTAAAAGATCCAAGTGTGATTGATGGACTTTCTGATGATTCTTATGTGATGGGAGTTTTAGAACAAGCACAATACTCTGAGGCAATGCCAAGTATTCCAGAAATGGCAAGCTTCTGGGCACCAGCTGAAACAATGTATCGTTCAGTTTGGGAAGGATTAGCAACTCCAGAAGAAGCAGCTGCTAAAGCGTTAGAAGACTATAAAGCAGCATTAGAATTAGCACAATGATAAAAAAGAGGACACTGTCCTCTTTTTTATATATAAGTCCAGATAAGTTTTTCATATCGGAAAACTTTTAAAGCCCTAGCAAAGGAGGATTAGATTATCTTTGATAATCACTAGGTGACCCCTTAACGATAGTCAGTCTTAGTGTTAAAGCAATTGATCAACTAAGACTGATATAGAATGATGAAATACATTTCTGTTTCTATATAAATTAAAATGAGACTCGGATATCCGAGCCTCTTTTTTATTTTAAGCGTTTGACCCAATCATAAGGATCTTCAATTTTCCCCCATTGAATACCAGTTAAGGTATCATATAATTTTTGAGTTAATGATCCAGTTTTAAAGTCATTAATCACCACTGTCTCATCTTTATAGTGAAGCTCCCCGATAGGTGAGATAACTGCGGCTGTTCCTGTTCCAAATGCCTCTTTTAAGGCTCCTGTACGTCCTGCTTCCATCAGTTCATCTATACTAAGGTGACGCTCTTCCACATTAATATTCCAATCTTTTAATAGTTTGATAATTGAATCTCGTGTCACACCAGGTAAAATAGATCCTTCAAGTGGAGCTGTTACAACTGTGTCATTAATTAAAAACATAACATTCATCGTTCCAACTTCTTCTACGTATTTACGATGAACACCATCTAACCAAAGTACTTGAGTATATCCATTTTGCTCAGCCTTCACTTGGGCAGCGATACTAGCTGCGTAGTTCCCTCCGCACTTAGCAAAGCCTGTTCCGCCTTTTACTGCTCGTACATATTCATCTTCAACCCAAATCTTAACGGGATTAACACCCTGAGGATAGTAATCGCCAACAGGTGAGAGAATGATGACAAATTTATATTTTTTAGCGGGATGTAATCCAACGCCAGATTCTGTTGCGAAACAAAATGGTCGGATATAAAGAGAAGTTCCAGGTTCAGAAGGAACCCAATCTTGTTCATACTTAACAATTGTTTCTACTGCTTGTACAAATAAGTCAGTT
Source organism: Turicibacter sp. (assembly GCA_030531025.1). The sequence goes on along the minus strand of JAUMTV010000053.1, from coordinate 18,841 downwards.
GGAACAGCAGCCATACAAAGGCGTTCATTTGATTTAATAAAGCGGTTGGCATTAATCTCAGGTCTAAATAAAGCAATCTGACCATCTAAGTGACGATAGGCTTTTAATCCTTCAAAAGTTTCTTGAGCATAGTGTAAAACCATACACGCCGGATCCATTTCGATTGGTCCATACGGAACAATGCGACCATCATGCCATCCAATACCTTCGGTATAATCAATCACTAACATATGATCGGAAAAATGACGCCCAAATCCTAATTTTGTTTCATCTGGTTTTTCTTTTAATTGTTTTGCGCGTTCGATTTTAAATTCCATACCTACCTCTCCCTCGTATAATAAGTTTAAGCCCTTCTTTGAGAGCATGAATTGCTCTTTGAAAACTGAATGAGTTTTCTTTACCTCAATGATTCATTTAGTGATCTCTTTTTGTCTCAGATACGACCGGACATTCCATCATATAGGTAATGGAATTGGATTCATCAGGAATATACTTTTCTCTCCTGTAGTTCGACTACATTTGAAGACTGTGACCCAGACCCAAACTGTTCGACCTACGCACAAGCTGTATCGACTCCTTCTATCTTCCTCTTCTTAACAGGGTTGAGGGCAGCACTCATCGTTGGGGTCTTTAGAATACTTATACGCGAGGTTGTCGCCACGTTTGAGACCCTTGGGATGTCTAGCCGTATCCGAGTTTATTCCAAATTAATTCATAAGAAAGGAGGTCCCTTCCATGAAATTATTTGTCGGTATTGATGTCAGCTCTCAAAAACTTGATGTTTGTTTTTTGATCGTTCAGACACCACGTTAAAAGAAGTTACCCTTCCTAATAACATGAACGGTGCCGCTTCTATCAAAGAAGCTGTTCTCCAGTTTCACCAATCCTTTGACTATGAAAAAATCGTGATTGGAATGGAGTCTACTTCAATTTATAGTTTTCATCCTGCCACTTTTTTATTTGAGGATCTTGACCTAAAACCCTTAGGTATCGTTGAAGTTGTTGTTCAAAACCTTAAGGCTATTAATCGTTATAAAGGTCTTTTTGAAGAAGATAAAAACGACCGAATAGATGCCTTCTGTATTACCGACTTCCTTCGAATTGAGCGCTATAGTAAGAGTGTATTAAAAGAAGAAAATTACGTTGCTCTTCAACGTCTCACATGCTCAAGATTTCAAATCGTTCATCAGCTCACTGAATGTAAACAACACTTTCTTGAAAATCTTTACTACAAGTGTAATACGCTCTCTAAAGAATTAGATACATCTATCTTTGGAGCGACGATGCTTGATCTTCTTTCTGACGCTCTAACACTTGATGAAATCGCTGAAATGGAGCTAGAAGACTTAGCTGCTCTTCTACGGGAAAAAGGACGCAGTCGATTCAGTGATCCATAGAAATTAGCTAAAACAATTAAGAAAGCGATTCGTGATTCTTATCGATTAGGTAAAGTTGTTCAAGAATCAGTAGACATTGTTTTAGCGACTTATGCACGATTAATTCAAACGTTGAAAAAACAAATTAAAGATTTAGAAAAAAGCATTGTCACGCTCTTTGAAATTGTAACAGAAGCCCAATGTTTAAAAAGTATCTTGTTTATGCCGCTGGTATTGTCGCTGAAATTGGACAAATTGAACGCTTTGATAATGAAGCCCAATTAGCCAAATATTGAGGTCTCTACTGGAAGAAAAATCAGTCTGGAAATTTCGAATCGGAACGCACCCCACTGACACGAACAGGTAATCAATATCTTCGGTACTATATGGTTGAAGCTGCCAACTCTATCAGACGACACGAAGATACTTACCGCTTGTATTATCAGAAAAAATACGATGAAGTTCCGAAATTCAAACACAAACGAGCCCTCGTCCTAACCGCTAGAAAATTAGTGCGTTTGGTGGATACGCTGTTACGTAACCACCAACTCTACACGCCGGAAAGGAGCGTATCACTCAAAAGCTAACTGATGGTTGCTTTTGAATCCTTTCTGTCTGGCGCTAGGCTAAATTTTTAAAAAATTAGCCGAGGGTCTAGTTCAGTGCGCCCAACTTTTAAAAATCTTTATCTATTTTTTTCAATCCTATACTTGACTTAATACCACAAGTCTTCCATTATTTAGGGTATTATACCTTTTTTAGAGGAGGGTGACAAGATTAAAACTCATTTATTCTGCAATATTTTCAACACCCTTGTACATAAAATAAATTTCATGATCATGAAATTTATTTTTATGATAGAAATCTGCGACAATTAAATTATTTGTCATTAAAGTCAATCCGGCTAATTTTTGTTCTTTTGAGTATTTAGTCATATATTTGAGTAACTTTGAACCGTATCCTCGTTGTTGTGAGCTGGGATCAATAAAAAATTCATCAATGAAGAGTTCATCTTTATACCACCATGTTCGTTCATGACAAAGCGCAGCCCCGATTAGTTCTTCATCATCATTCAAAAGAAGAAATCCAACAAATCGTGGAAACTGACTTAATTCTTCTATGTATTTTTTTGATTTTACTTCTGACCAGTTACATCCCCACTGCTCATTGTTATACACCTTTTGTAAAAGTTCTGCGCATTCATCAAGATACTCTGCCTCATAATAAGCGATTCGCATTTATATTACCTCCCTTCTTCTGTCTATTGCTAACATATGTGAGGAAGCGGTGAATTATTAACTATTTACTAGATGAACAATTAATATCTAATGTGTGGTGACTCTTGATAAATAAGAGTTAAATTAGAAGGTTTGATACTTAGGAAAGACAGTCCGCAAACAAACTGTCTTTTATTTTAATGGCGAATGTTTGAATATTGCAAACCACATCCCTGAATTAGATGATCAGCCTATGACGAAGGCTTAGTTTTAACGCCTGTCGTATTATCCACTAATACATAAATAGGCTTTTCTGGCTGAGAGGAATAATGATAAATACAAGATAGAACATAGGATTGAAACTGGGTAAAAAATGATATCTTCATCCTAAGGACTGTCGTTAAAAAACGTCCAAATGTGGACGATGACAATGTTTAATATGATAAGTTTCATTTATTATCGGATGAAGAAAGGAGTTTTTGAAATCAAAAGGTCTAAATCTAACCCTGTTAAAACTTTAAAATTGAATTTGGCTCTGATACTATCTTTTATGAACATTGACCTATTCTCCCCTATGAATTGGTTGTAAGAGACTTAATTATACAGGGATTTGAGTTAATGTTCTTTTCTTTTTTCTAGTAGTTTATAGTTGGAAATTAATTGGGAGTAGTTTTGCACATTAATAGTTAATAACTAAACATATAATGATAATAATGCAAGAGAATCGCAAGAAATTTTTAATACTTTTTATGCTATGATAAAAATAAAAAAGGAGGAAGAAATGAAAACAGAAATATATTCAAAGAAGCAGATTGCTAAATTTGCTTATCAAGATATTAAAGATATATATAGAGAGTTGCAAACCTCAGATACAGGATTGAATATTACTCAAGTTGAAGAGAGAAGAAATATTAATACATGGAAAGAAAAAGATGATACACTCTGCTTTCGGATACGTAGAGCTTTTTTCAGTCCCTTTACTTTAGTCCTTCTTTTTTTAGCAACAATTTCTTACCTTACAAATCACTGGATGGCTGTTGATAAGCAAACAAGTAGCTATTCATCAGTGCTTCTTTTTACGATGGTGTTGATTAGTGGAGGGATTCGGCTAATACAGGAAATGAGATTACAACACGCATCTAGACAAATAAATCGTTTAGTATATACTAATGTAAAAATCAAAAGAGATGGAAAGATTTTGGAGATACCGGCAAAAGAACTGCTATTAGGAGATTATATCTATTTGTCGGCTGGTAGCCAAATACCGTCCGATATTCGTTTAATAAATACTTCATATATGTTTGTCTCACAGGCTGCTATAACTGGAGAAAGTGAGATTATAGAAAAGCATGGCGAAAGATATATAGGTGAAAAGAAAAATTCCTATATTCAATATCCTAACTTGGTATTTAAGGGAACTACTGTTATCAGTGGAAAGGGGGAAGGTATCGTAATTGCAGTCGGAAACGATACTTTATATGATAATTCTTATAGTGAAAAAATAAGAAAATCAGACTGTTTTGAAAGAGGTGCCAATTCCATTGCTGAAGTTATGCTGAGATTTATGCTGATCCTTGTACCTATTGTCTTTTTGATCTCTGGAATTATAAAAGGAAGTTGGATGCAAGCACTTTTATTTTCGATCTCAGTTGCCGTAGGTTTAATCCCTGAAATGCTTCCTACGGTGATTAACGCTTGTTTGGTTAAAGGCAGTATATTGATGTCAAAAAGAAAAACGATTGTCAAAGACATAAACTCTATGCAAGGATTTGGAAGTATGGATGTTTTATGCATAGATAAGACTGGTACTCTGACAAATGAATCGATTTTGCTTGAATATTATATGGATATTTTAGGTAATGAAAGTGAAAAGGTACTAGATTATGCATATTTAAATAGTTTTTATCATTCCGGAATACATAATCCAATAGATAAAGCTATTTTGAAATGCTATGATATGCCAAATAAACAACAATATTATAAAAATCTCACGGCAAGATTTATAAAAAAAGATGAAATTCCATTTGATTATGATCGAAAATGTGTAAGCATACTACTCTCTGATAATGAAGACAAACAGGAGTTGATTATAAAAGGAGATTTAGAATCTGTTTTAAAAAGATGCTGTTATATTGAACATAAAGAAAAGTTGATTCCTATTCAAGCAGATGATATAAGAAGTATGGATATCATTACTGAAGAAATGCTAGAAGATGGGATGAAAGTCATTGCAATCGCTAGAAAATCAGTAAAAAATATAAGTAAAATTACATGTGATGATGAAAATGATATGATATTAATGGGATATCTAGCTTTTTTTGATGCCCCTAAAAAATCAGCTAAAGAAGCCATTGAAAAATTAAAGAAATTGAACGTAAAGACAAAAATTCTAACAGGTGATAGAAAAGAAATTGCGCAATCTATTTGCCGAAGAATTGGAATGGACTATAGTAGTATTCTGACCGGAAAAAACTTAGAAAAAATGGAAAATTATGAACTTCACACTGCGATAGAGTATACAGAAGTATTTGCCGAACTCACACCAAATCAAAAAGTGGAAATTATAAAAATATTGAGAGAAAATGGGCATACAGTAGGATTTTTAGGAGATGGAATGAACGATGTCCCAGCGATTTGTGAAGCAGATGTAGGTATTTCAGTTGACACGGCAGTTGATACAGCCAAGGACATAGCGGATGTTATATTATTAGAAAAAGATCTGAATGTACTTGAAGAAGGGATATTAGAGGGAAGAAAAACATTCATCAATATGTCAAAATATATTCGTATTACTGCTAGCTCTAATTTTGGAAATATTTTTTCCATCGTATGTGCTAGTGCCTTTCTTCCTTTTCTTCCTATGACTTCTATTCAGATATTGTTTTTAAATTTACTGTATGATACATTGTGTATTATACTTCCTTGGGATCATGTTGATAAAGAAGATTGTCAAAAGCCTAGAGAATGGTCAGGAAGAACATTGGGGCGATTTATGTGTTGGTTCGGACCAATCAGCTCAATTTTTGATATACTCACTTTTCTTTTTTTATACTTCATTCTTTGCCCATCAGTATGTGGAGGATTTCTTTTTCATCAATTGTCTGATCCAATGATAATTACAAAATATACTGCAGTATTTCAAACTGGCTGGTTCTTAGAATCTATGTGGTCGCAGATTTTAATTCTTCAAATGTTACGGACAACGAAGATTCCATTTATTCAAAGCAGACCAGCAAAATGTGTAGTATGGATCATGTTATTAGGAATTATAGTATTCTCTGGTATTACCATTACGCCGTTAGGAAGTATTTTAGGATTAACGTCACTTCCTATTGTTTACTTTTTCTTTTTGTTTATAATTGTTCTATGTTATTTAATACTAACGACCATGATTAAAGCGAAATATTTAAAAAAATATCATGAATTGATTTGAGAGGAGGGGAAGAAATGAAGAAAAATATTAACTATATTACTCTTTCTCCAAAGTGGATTCAATGGATTTTACGGAAATTAGATTCAGAATGTGTTAATATAGATGAATCAAAAGAATTTATTCAAGGATTACGTGAATTATTAAATACACAAGATGCAACATTGATTTTAGAAAAAGCATATAATAAAGAACTGGAACAAGAGTATCAATCAGGAGATTTAATTATCAATTCTAAAAGTCGAAAGGTCATCTGTAGAGGTGAGGAAATCAGTCTAACACCTAAAGAATTCGATATTCTTTATTTCTTATTTCAAAATAAAGGCGAGGTTTTTACAAAGGAACAGATTTATAACGCAGTATGGGAAGAAGAATATTTGATGGCTGATAGTAATATCATGGCATTTATTAGAAAATTACGAAAAAAGATAGAGCCTTATCCAGATGAACCAATCTACATCTTGACGATTTGGGGAGTTGGATATAAGTATAATGAACGTTTATAAAACAAGCAGCGAATTGAAGTTACAAATTCAAATCGCTGTTTTTTCTTGTGCTAAAATCTTGCAAAATCGCAAGGAAATCGCAAGACTTTAGCTATATGATTTTTCTGCACTATTTTATATCTTATATATAGGCAATTATGAGAGGAGGGAAATAACATGCAGTTACATTGTTTTGTGTTTGGAATCATTTTTCTTGTATGTGGTTTCTTGTTTTTTTCTGGAAGAGCGATTCCCAAACTGAAGGGTTGGAAAATCCTATCCAGTAAAGAACAAGAAACTATTAGAGTAAAGGCTTTAGGAAGAAATGTAGGAATCATGCTCTGGATACCGGCGGTAACTTTTGAATTAGCCGCATTCTCTAGTAGCTTTCAAGAAAAAGTGTTTATCTGGTGCATGATTGGATGGATGATTCTAGCAGGATTAGATGCCTATGTTATTGAGAAATCAAACAGATATATCGTTAATCAGGGGTATAACGAAGAGTAGGAGGTGCATTATGACAAGAAAGGAAAAAAGAATTACACTAAAAAAAGTTGTTGAAAAAAATGTATGCAGAGATAATGAAGATAAAATTCTGGAATTTGCTGCTACGAATAAGATTAAACCGGTACTGCTTAAAATGAATACAACTTTACGAGGACTTTCAGAAGAAGATGTGCAGGAAAGACGTTCTATGTTTGGATGGAATAAGGTAACACATGAAAAGAAAAAAACACTATTTCAAAGGTTGATAGGGGCATTTGTCAATCCGTTTACTGCAATCTTGTTTTGTTTGGCGGTTGTTTCATTCATTACGGATATTTTTGCGCCAATCTGGAAAGAAACTCCAGGGGATGCCGATCCATTGACTGTTATTATCATTTGCACTATGGTATTGATTTCCGGTACCTTAAGATTTGTACAGGAATCTAGATCAGGGAGTGCAGCAGAAAAATTATTAGCTATGATTACAACAACCTGCACCGTAGATCGTAAAGAAGGGACAAGAATAGAGGTTTCATTAGAAGATGTTGTTGTAGGAGATATTGTCCATTTATCAGCAGGAGATATGATTCCTGCGGATTTAAGAATTTTAGAGGCAAAAGATTTATTTATTAGCCAGGCACCTTTAACTGGTGAAAGTGATCCCGTCGAAAAAAATGCAGAAGTTTATCCAAGAAAATGTGATTCTGTAACGGATTATACAAATATTGCATTTATGGGAAGTAATGTTATCAGTGGAAGTGCAATAGGTGTTGTTGTAGCTACAGGAGATGATACTTTATTTGGTTCTATGGCATCTTCTCTTGCTCAAGAAGCGGTAGAAACTAGTTTCACCAAGGGAGTGAATGCTGTTTCTTGGGTATTAATTCGATATATGCTGATTATGGTACCAGTCGTATTTGTAATTAATGGTATAACAAAAGGAGACTGGCTAGAGGCCTTTCTGTTTGGTATTTCAATCGCGGTAGGTTTAACACCGGAAATGCTTCCTATGATTGTTACTACTTGTCTTGCAAAAGGCGCTGTATCCATGTCTAAAAAGAAAACTATTGTTAAAAATTTGAATTCTATTCAGAATTTTGGTGCTATCGATATTTTATGTACGGATAAGACCGGAACTTTGACACAAGATAAGGTAGTTCTGGAATATCACATGGATGTTACTGGAAAAGAAGACGTACGAGTATTGCGTCATGCATACCTAAATAGTTATTTTCAGACAGGATATAAAAATTTGATGGATTTGGCAATCATCCATAAAACAGAGGAACAAGAAGCTGCAAATCCTCAACTTCTTGATCTGTCTGAATCTTATGTAAAAATTGATGAGGTACCATTTGATTTTAACCGAAGACGTTTATCAGTTGTCGTTCGTGATAAAAATGGAAAAACACAAATGATTACAAAGGGAGCAGTAGAAGAAATGTTATCTATCTGTTCTGATGTGGAATATAATGGAGGATTAGAACCGTTAACAGAAGAATTAAAACAAAAGATTATGGAAAGAGTAGATGATTTGAATGATGATGGTATGCGTGTTATTGCTCTTGCACAAAAAAACAATCCATCACCAGTGGGGACCTTCGGAATAAAAGATGAATGTGAAATGGTCTTATTAGGATATTTGGCATTCTTAGATCCACCTAAAGAATCAACAGCAGCTGCTATTTTAGCTCTGAAAAAACATGGGGTAACAACAAAAATTTTAACTGGAGATAATGACAAAGTTACTAGATGTATTTGTAAACAGGTAGGCTTAGAAGTTCAAAATATGTTGTTGGGAAAAGATATAGCGATGATGAATGATGAACAGTTAGCAAAAGCTGCTGAAACAACGGATGTATTTGCTAAGCTATCTCCGGATCAAAAAGCCCGCGTAGTTACAGCATTAAGAAATAACAACCATACTGTTGGATTTATGGGGGATGGAATCAATGATGCGGCTGCTATGAAATCATCCGATATTGGAATTTCAGTGGATACAGCAGTAGATATAGCAAAAGAGTCTGCAGATATTATTCTCCTAGAAAAGGATTTAATGGTATTAGAAGAAGGGATCATCGAAGGAAGAAAGACTTATACAAATATGATTAAATATATTAAAATGACAGCTTCCTCTAACTTTGGAAATATGTTCTCTGTCTTAGTTGCATCCGCATTGTTGCCGTTCCTTCCTATGATGAGTATTCATTTGATTTTATTGAATCTCATCTATGATTTATCTTGTACCGCTATTCCGTGGGATAATGTAGATGAAGAATTTCTTTTAAGACCTCGAGCTTGGGATGCTTCTTCTGTCAGCAGTTTTATGATTTGGATCGGGCCAACGAGCTCAATTTTTGACTGGGCAACTTATGCCTTCATGTATTTTGTTTTTTGTCCAATGTTCGTATCACATGGAGTTTTGTACAATGATTTAGCAAGTCACTATGCAGGAGCAGAGTTAATTCAGATGCAGGAAAATTATGCTGCCATGTTCCAAGCAGGTTGGTTTATTGAATCAATGTGGAGCCAGACACTTGTTATTCACATGATCCGTACACCAAAGATTCCGTTTATTCAAAGTAGAGCCTCTGCTCCTCTAACTCTATTGACCTTTACAGGAATTGCTTTATTGACTATTATTCCATTTACTAGTGTTGGAGAGGTGTTAGGATTTGTTGCTCCGCCAATGGTATTCTTTGCTTATCTTATTCCATGTATTTTGTTATATATGGTATTAGCAACAAGTTTAAAAAAGGCTTATGTAAGACATTTTGGAGACTTATTGTAGTTTATTTTATAGTAGAAAGGTGTGATGTATAATGTGGAGTAGTACCTTTCAAGTAGACAGTTAATAAAAAGAGAATTTATGCGGCATGTAGTCTGAATTCACTCGGGCTCATGCCGTATTTTGTTTGAATTCGTTTATGATTATAGTAATTAATATATTCAGTGATTGTCATTGATACCTCCTCTAAGGTTTTGGTGGTACCAAAGTGTGGCATTTCTGCTTTAAGGTGACGAAAGAAATTTTCAATACAGGCGTTATCCCAGCAATTTCCTCGTCGAGACATAGATTGAATCAATCCCATATCAGCCATCCGTTTTATATAGTATTTATTTGTAAATTGGAATCCCTGATTGGTGTGTAAAATTGCTTTTTTAAGTTAATTCAATGAATCTATTTTTAATAGTAGTTCTAGTTATATATGTATCTTTAGTAGCTACATTTATGAGCATATCTTTAGCTCGGTCACTTTTCTTATTCTTTTTACTTAGTAGTATAAATTTAAACCAAGCTAAATAATTATATTTACTAAAAACACTATTAAAAGTAGTTATCCATCTTTTGAATCAAGTATTAATGAATCATTATGATAAAGTGATTGATTTAGGGACGATGAGTGGAGTAAAAAGTGCATAGTAAAAGGGCTGTCTCATGTTGAGGCAGCCCTTTTGGTTATTTTGTGAGTGTGAAGGTTGTGCTTTGTGAGTAAACATCACCTGGTTTTAAGATTTGTGATTTGAAATCAAATGGAATTAAATGTGTTTCGAAGCAAGCACCTAAATGCATTTCTCCTTGACGATGGTTTTCAAAGACTAAGTCATTCGTTAAAAAGTTTCCAGCATAAAACTGCATCGAAGGTGAGGTTGTTGAAACAGTTAATGTACGATTTGAAGCTAAGTCTTTAAAAGTAACTACATCTTTCGTGTCAGATAAAATGTATAAATGATCATAACCAGAAGCTTTTTCAAAGAGTGGTAAAATCTCTTTATCTTTTGGATCGATAATCGTTGGTTGATTGAAATCAAATAATGTATTAGCAACAGGGATTAATTTTTCAGTAAATGATAAGTTTTCATCAATCTCTGCCACGTAATCAGCTTTAATTTGAAGTTCATGATTATAAATAGTTGTGCTTAAATTTCCAGATAGATTGAAGTAAGCATGTTGTGTTAAATTTACGATTGTCTCTTGATCTGTCGTTGCCTCATAAGAAACAATAAAGTCATTATCTTTTAATGTGTAGCAAACTTTAATGCTGACGTTTCCAGGAAAGCCTTCTTCTTGATGAGGAAGAACCGTTGTTAACGCATATCCTGATGGAATTTGTGTCACTTCAAAATCCGCATAAGTTAAGCACTGAGAACCACCGTGTAAGTTGTTAGGTCCATTATTCAAATCTAATTGATAAGTTTGGTTATTAATTGTGAATTGTCCATTTTTAATTCGGTTTGAGGTACGCCCAATGATCGAATTTAAGTAACATCCATTATCAAAATAACTTTCGATGTGATCGTAGTTTAAGACTAAGTTTTGTTCATAGTTATCAGCTGCCATTGCTACTTTAGTAAGAACCCCACCGATATTTAAAAAGCGAACTTCTAATGCTTCATTTTTCATACCATACTCAATGACATTGATACCGTTTACTGTTCCTTTTTCTACTGTTTCATAAGTAATCATCAAAGATTTCCCCCTCATACTATGTTATCGACTACTTGCACGTTTAATTAATCGTGTTGGAATGGTTACCTTTTTAGCAATTTCACGATCATTTGTAATACGCTCGACAAGTAAGTCTAATGCTGTTTCACCCATATGTTTTGTATTCATGTCAATTGTTGTTAATGATGGGATCGTATATTGTGATAATGAAATATTATCGTAACTAATGATTGAAACGACATCAGGTACTTTAATATTGTTTTCATTTAATGCTTTTAAACATCCAATTGCCATAGCATCAGAAGCAACGATGTAAGCATCTAATAACTTTCCTTGTTTAATAATGTCTGACATAATTTCATATCCAGAATCAGCAGTAAAAGATCCTAAATAAACATTATTTTGATTGAATGATTTTAATTTTGACATTTGATTAATGTAAGTCGTCAAACGAATATCTAATAATTCTTGACCGTCTAATGTTTTTTCAACCCCACAAATGAAACCAATCTGTTTTAGTTGTAAATCATGTAGATAAGAAATAATATCTTTCGTTGCTTCTTTTAAATCAGCCATCACGACATCAATATTATAATGTTTAGAATAACAATCAACTAAAACAAGATGACGATTTAGGGTATAAAGATTTTGAATTTCTTCTGCACTATATTTTCCTAATGCAATTAATCCATCTAAGTTCATCGCTGAAATATCATCAAGTGATTTCATCGGTAAATAAATTTTTTGCAAGTTAATATTATGTGATTGACAGTGATTTTCTATAGCTAGACGAATTGACATATAGTAAGGGTCGGTTACTTCTTCTGCTACTGAATACCAATAAACAAGTCCAATCGTCAATGATGTATTTTTTTTAGTTGTTTTATTACGTTTACTTAATGGGACATAATTTAACTTTTCAGCAGTTGCCATAATTTTTAAGCGTGTCTCATCTGATACATTAAAGTTTTTATCTTGATTTAAGACACGTGAAACAGTGGTAATTGAGAATCCCGTTAAATCAGCAATATCTTTAATTTTAGCCATATTATGATAGCCTCCTTTCATAAAGAAAATGAATGCGTTCATCATTGTTTCATTTAATATTCTATCATTAACTTTCGTAAAATAAAATATTAGTGTATGAACAAATTGAAAAAATGTAAGGGTTTTAAAGAAATACTATTGATTTTTTTACTAAAAAAGTATAAAATTTTAGTATAGTAAGTTATGAGAGAAATTCAAAAGAATGAATAAACATAGAGAGGAAGAGTAAAATGAATATCCAGACGTTAAAAGATGCATTTACAAAAGTTTTCGGTGGGGAAAAGGAAACAAAGTTATTTTTCTCGCCAGGTCGCGTTAATTTAATTGGAGAACATATCGATTATAATGGTGGATGCGTATTTCCATCAGCAATTACGTATGGAACATATGCTGTTGTGGCACCACGTGATGATCAAAAAGTACGCTTATATTCAGGCAACTTTGAAGATCGTGGAATCATTGAGTTTGATTTAACTGATTTATCACACACAGAGGATGAGCACTGGAGTGTTTATGTTAAAGGTGTAATGGTTCAATTTAAAGAAGCAGGATTTGAAATTCCAACAGGATTTGATGCGTATGTCTTTGGAACAATTCCAAATGGTTCAGGATTATCATCATCAGCTTCACTTGAATTATTAGTTTCTCAAATCTTAAAAGAATTACATGGATATGAAATTTCAATGGTTGATATGGTGAAATTATCTCAAAAAGCAGAAAACATTTATGTAGGAGTTAATTGTGGAATCATGGACCAATTCGCTATCGGAATGGGGAAAAAAGATTACGCTATTAAATTAAATACAAATGATTTAAGTTATGAGTATGCTCAAGCTAACTTAGGAGATAACTCAATCTTAATTATGAATACAAATAAAAAACGTGAATTAGCTGATTCAAAATATAATGAACGTCGTGAAGAGTGTGATAAAGCATTAGAATTATTACAAGCTCAATCAGATATTAAGTTCTTATGTGACTTAACAGTTGCTGAATTTGAAAAAGTTTCACATGTATTAACAGATGATGTTTTATATCGTCGTGCAAAACATGCTGTAACTGAAAATGAGCGTGTAAAATTAGCGATTGAAGCGTTAGCAAATGGAGACTTAAATGAATTTGGACAGTTATTAAATCAATCACATACATCATTACGTGATGATTATGAAGTAACAGGAAAAGAGTTAGATACAATCGTTGAATTAGCATGGGCACAAGAGGGAGTCTTAGGAGCACGTATGACAGGTGCTGGATTTGGAGGATGTGCGATTGCTTTAGTTCAAAATGATGCAGTAGAAGCAGTTAAATCGGCGATTGCGAAAGGATATAAAGAAGTTATCGGATACGATGCTGACTTATATGTAGCAACAATCGGAGATGGAACAAAAACATTAGCATAGTTTGCATAAGGAGAGAGTAGAGCATGAATATCAATTATGAAATTAATCGTTTAATCAGTTTTGGATTACAACATCACATGATTGAAGAAGCGGATTTATTATATGCTGCTAATAAAATCATCGATATTTTAAAAATCCCATCGTTTGAATATGAAGCGATGGAATTAGAGCCAATGGAAAATCCAAGTGAAATTTTAGAGGCTATCTTAGATTATGCCAAAGAAAATGGAGTGCTTGAGTGTGATAGCGTGGATCACCGTGATTTATTAGATACAAAAATCATGGATTGTTTAATGCCACGTCCATCTGAAGTGATTAAAACGTTTGAAGGTCTTCATGCTCAAAATCCAAAAGAGGCAACGAAATATTACTACGATTTAAGTAAGGCTTCAAATTATATCCGTGTTAGTCGTGTTGCTAAAAACTTAAGTTGGAAAGCATCCACTAAATATGGTGACTTAGATATTACAATTAATTTATCTAAACCTGAGAAAGATCCGAAAGCAATTGCGATGGCAAAAAGCTTACCGAGCTCAAATTATCCAAAATGCTTATTATGTAAAGAAAACGTTGGATATGCTGGGACGTTAAATCATCCGGCTCGTCAAAATCACCGCATTATTCCACTGGAATTAACGGAAGAAGAATGGTTCTTACAATACTCTCCATATGTTTATTACAATGAGCATTGTATTGTTTTAAAAGGTGCACATGAACCGATGAAAATTTCACGTTTAACATTTGAACGTTTATTACAATTTGTGGAACAGTTTAACCATTATTTCTTAGGATCAAATGCAGATTTACCAATCGTAGGAGGATCGATTTTAACACACGACCATTTCCAAGGTGGGGCTTATGAATTTGCGATGGAGACTGCTCCGATTCTAAAAACATTAAATGTATTAAACTATGCAGATGTTGAAGTTGGATTTGTGAATTGGCCGTTAAGTGTGTTACGCTTAAAAGGTGAAAGCCGCAAACGTCTTGTTGAATTAGGAGAAATTATTTTAAATGCATGGCGCGAGTATAGCGATGAAGCCTTAGGTATTTTTGCTTCTACCGATGGCGTGCCACATAATACAATCACGCCGATTGCTCGCTTTAAAAATGGAAAGTATGAGTTAGATTTAGTGTTACGTAATAACCGTACATCAGATGAACATCCAGATGGAATTTACCATCCACATGCTCATTTACATCACTTAAAGAAAGAAAACATCGGATTAATTGAGGTTATGGGATTAGCTGTATTACCAGGACGTTTAAAAGATGAACTTGAAGTGGTAAAACAAGCATTAATCACTCGTGATTCAAAAGTTTTAGAGGAAGTAGGACTTGAAAAGCACCTTCCTTGGTTAAATGAAATGTTAGCACGCTATGAGTCAGTATCAGCTGATGAAGTGATGTCTATTGTTGAAACTGAGGTTGGACAAAAATTTGTTGAAATTTTAGAGTGTTGTGGTGTATATAAATTAACAGATGAAGGATTAGAAGGAATTCAACGATTTATCAATTCCATTAATTGTTCATTATAAGGAGGAAGAGAAATGAAAGTTTTAGTAACAGGTGGAGCAGGATATATTGGATCACATGCTGTTTATGCGTTAATTGAACAAGGGCATGAAGTAGTAGTTGTTGATAATTTAGTGACAGGGCATCGTGGGGATGTTCACCCTGAAGCGACATTTTATCATGGAAGTATTGCCGATTATCGTTTCATGACAGAAGTATTACGTAAAGAAAACGTTGATGGAGTCATTCACTTTGCTGCATATTCATTAGTTGGGGAAAGTATGACAAATCCATATAAATATTATGACAATAACATGAGTGGAACAAACGTCTTATTAAAAGCAATGGTTGATTGCGGTGTTGAAAATATCGTCTTTTCATCAACAGCAGCAACTTATGGTGAAGCACAAAATATTCCAATTTTAGAAACGGATCCAACAAATCCAACAAACGTATATGGAGAAACAAAATTAGCGATGGAGCGTATGATTAACTGGTATCATAAAGCTCATGCGACAAACTATGTTTCATTACGTTACTTCAACGTAGCGGGAGCTCATCCATCAGGATTAATTGGGGAAAAACATGATCCAGAAACTCATTTAATTCCAATTATTTTACAAGTAGCATCAGGACGTCGTGAAGCAATCAATGTTTTCGGAGATGATTATGATACTGCAGATGGAACTTGTATCCGTGATTATATCCATGTTTGTGATTTAGCAGAGGCTCATATTTTAGCGATGCAATATTTAGTAAACGGTGGAGAAAGTACAATCTGTAACTTAGGAAATGGAGAAGGATTCAGTGTTCTTGAAATGATTGAAGCAGCACGTGAAGTAACAAATCATCCAATTCCAGCTGTGATTTCACCACGTCGTGCAGGAGATCCAGCGAAGCTAATTGCTTCAAGTAAAAAAGCACAAGAAATCTTAGGATGGACGCCAAAACATCCAGAAGTTAAAGATATGATTGCAAGTGCTTGGGTAGTTGAGAAACAAAAAATGAATCAATAGAAAAGTCATTCGATAGCATCCATTATTGGGTGCTATTTTGTTTATATAAGTCCAGATAAGTTTTTTACATGATAAAAATTTTTAAAATCCTAGTAAATGTAGAAAATATTTCTGCTTGTATACAGTTCTTACCCAGTAATAAATTTTAGCGAAAAAATCAGAAAACATTTACAAATTATTTTACTATGATATAATTTATATAAAACGTTTTCATAAATAGGGGGGATATATCTAAGGCGGTTTATTTAGTTAAAATGTTTAAGTGGAGTTGAAAATTTAGTTTTATGGGGGGAAGATATTATATGGATAAATTATCTTTTAAATTGTTTGTAACTGCTGCTATTTTATTAGTATTTTTATTTTCTACATCAGTCAGTTCTAATGCTGAATCTGAGAAAGATTCTGAGGTAGTACATTCAAGTATTAACATTGAAAAGGTGACAGGGATTTCAGATGAGACTATTCGAGGGGTTGATGTCTCAAGTGTCATCTCATTAGAGAATAGTGGTGTGAAGTTTTTTAATTTTGAGGGTCAAGAACAAGATATCTTTAAAACATTAGCTGAATCAGGTGTGAATTATATTCGGGTTAGAGTATGGAATAATCCATATGATAGTGAAGGAAATGGTTATGGTGGCGGAAATAATGATATTGATACAGCTGTTGAGATTGGAAAGCGTGCCACTCAATATGGAATGAAGTTATTAGTTGATTTCCATTACTCTGATTTTTGGGCCGATCCTGCGAAACAACTAGCGTCGAAAGAATGGCAAGGATATAATTTAAGGGAAAAACAAGAGGCTATTTATCAGTTTACAAAAGAGAGTTTACAAAAATTAATTGATGCGGGTATTGATGTGGGAATGGTTCAGATTGGAAATGAAACGGGTTATAGTTTCGTTGGCTGTTCGACATGGGATGAAAAATATGAAATAGTTTCGTTTTGGGATATTGCTCAATTAATGAATGCAGGAAGTCGAGCAGTTCGTGAGATTGATGAAACTATTTTAGTAGCTGTACATATGACAAATCCTGAAAAGGGGTATGAATGGATTTCAAAAGACTTACATGATAATGGGGTTGATTATGATGTTTTTGCCACTTCATATTATCCGTATTGGCATGGAACATTAGAGAATTTAACAAGTCAACTACAACAGATTGCAGATACTTATGGTAAAAAAGTCATGGTTGCTGAAACTTCATATGTTAATACCTTTGAAGATGGTGATGGACATCCTAATACAGTCTCTGAGAGTGAACCTGTATTGCCTTATGAGGCATCTGTTCAAGGGCAAGCGGAACATGTTAGAAATGTTTTCCAAGCTGTTAGTAGTGTTGGGGATGCAGGATTAGGCGTTTTTTATTGGGAACCGGCGTGGATTCCAGTTGGACCTAGTGAAGAGAAAGAAGCTAATCAATTATTATGGGAGCAATATGGATCGGGTTGGGCTTCAAGTTATGCAAGTGAATATGATCCAGAAGATGCTGGTAAATGGTATGGTGGAAGTGCAGTCGATAATGAAGGTTTATTCGATTTTGAAGGTAAGCCATTAGAATCATTGAATGTTTTTAAATATATCTTTACTGGAGCAACTACTGAGCAGACAGGAGAAGAGGAAGGAGATAAAGAAGAACCAGATCAACCAACTCCAGCACCGGGAGAAGAGGAGACAGAAGAACCAAATGAGTCTACACCAGCTCCTGAAGAAGGTAAGGATGAGTCAAGTCGACCAGAAACAGAAAAAGAGGTATTTAATTTAGTTGTTTATTTAGGAGATAATAAGGTAGAGCTAGAAAGAAATGAAAAAGGGTATAGTGTATCAAATATTAAGTCTGAAGTAAAAAGTGTACGCTTTAGTGTATCGCAAACGCCTATAACCAATTTAGAAGACACTCTTACTGTGAATTTAACATGGCCTCAAAATGCAACGGTTCTTAAGGTTAATGGCAAAATATTGACGAATGAAGAATTAATTTTTGATTTAAATGATGTGGAAAATATTTTTAAAGTAGAGGTTTATAATGGTGAGACATTAGTAGATACGTATAATATTACTGTTAATAAGGTTGAAGTGGCTACTTCAGTAGTAGATGAGATGAATCAAGATAAGGCAGAAGATGTGGCACAACAAAAGCTAAATGAAAGTGAAGAAAGTAAGGGGGCAGCAGCTAAACCTGAAACAGGATTTGGTGGAATAACTCTATTAGTTGGAGCTTTATTCATCGGGTTAGGAAGCGTAGTGATTCAACTGGATCGCCACTATATAAAATAGGAAATTAAAAAGTGAACTAACATTAAGTTGAGATTTTTAACTTGTGTTTAGTTTGCTTTTTTTATTGTTTTCTATTAAAGGTAATCATCTATATAAGTCCAGATAAATTTTCTTCATAGAAAATTTTTAAGCCCTAGTAGCGG
>JAUMTV010000052.1 GCA_030531025.1 Turicibacter sp. | reverse complement strand
GACGATAGGGTGTCTTTATAAATAAAGGATATCAGTATTTTTGTTGGCCACCTTAGATGTAGAATACTTATCTGTTTATATATAGGTTCATATCATTTTGATGAAGGTAGGTAGTTTTTAGAAGCTACGTTTTCCTTTATTGGAAAAAAAAGATAGGAAACAAAGTGCATTATGTTTGAAGAAAAAATATGAAATGGGTATAATATAAACATATTTAGAGTTTCAGACATGAATGGAGGAATAATAATGAAATTTTATATTTGCCCAGAAACACAAACAGTTGTTGAAGTAGTAGCAGGACAACCTGCACCATTAACAATCGATGGAAAACCAATGGAAGAATTAGTACCAAACTCAACAGATGCTGCAGTTGAAAAACATATGCCAGTTTTATCAGTAGAAAATGGAGTATTAAAAGTATCTGTTGGTGAAGTTGAACATCCAAGTATTGAAAAACACTGGATTCCATTCGTAGCTGTTAAAGCTGGAGATTTAGTATTACGTCGTTCAATCAATGCAACAGAAAAACCTGTAGCAGAGTTCCCATTAGGATCTTACAAAGGTGAAGTAGAAGTTTACGCATGGTGTAACTTACACGGAATTTGGAAAGCTACAATCACAGCATAATTATAGTCTAGTTGCAAGAGTCGGTTAATAGCCGGCTCTTTTTTTGTATAAAAGTTTAGAATTTACAAAGGATAAAATAGAAGTTAAAGTGAGGTGTTTATATGAAAATAGGGATGGCCTGCGATCATGCAGGAGTCGAATTAAAAGAAGAGATTAAAACCTATTTACAAAATGAAGGACATGAGGTCATTGATTTTGGAACAAATAATAAAGAGTCATGTGATTTATCAGATTATGTTTATCCTGCCTCTGTTGCTGTGAGTGAAGGGCAAGTAGAGCGTGGAATTTTCGTGGACGGCGTTGGCTATGGAAGTGCAATGATTGCAAACAAGCTTCCTGGAATTTTTGCAGCTGTCTGCCAAGATCCCTTTTGTGCGAGCCTGGCACGTTCGCATTCAAATACCAACGTTCTTTGCCTTGGCGGGAAAATTATTGGTTCGGCCCTTGCTCTTGAGATTGTTAAGACCTGGATGTCTACTAACTATTTATCGGACATGGAAAGATACACAACGCGTGTCGAAAAGGTGGTCAAAATTGATCAAAAGCACGTGCATGCCTAAAAACAAAGATGAAAAGTAGGGACAAAGATAGAAGACCTATTAAAAAATCAAAAAACACTTATGTTAAGTACAATTACGAAGAGTCATGAACCAGTGATTAATTATGCACCGTATATCGTGAAAGCAAGTGATATTTACATTTATATTAGTCAGACTGCTAATCATTATCAAAATTTAATGAATAATCCAGGTTGTGCTATTATGATTATTGAAGATGAACATGAAGCTAAAACTATTTTTGCTAGACAACGTGTTTCATTTATAGCAGATGCCACTCGCGTAGAAGATGATGAAGAAATTTATCAATGGTTTAAAGAAATGCATGATGAAAAAATGGTGGAACGTTTACGCCAGATGGATTTTTCTTTTTTCAAATTGACGATAAAAAAAGGACGATTAGTAAAAGGATTTGGACAAGCATCTGATATTACTTATGAAAATGGAGTTGCTACGTTAACTCCCGTTGGAGGCAATGGCCCAGCTCATCAGCTTCATTCAAAAAAATAAAGAAATCCCATCGTATACATGGGATTTTTTTATATTAAGGTTATTTTTTCTTGGGATAATTAGCTACTTTTCAACTGTGGATTTTTTATGTAAAATAACAGTAATAAGTTAGCAGTGGGGTAATAGCTGAACTTATTTAAGCTTATGATTTTGAGAGAAGAGATTTAGAAAATGATCAATTGTATCATTTAAAGGAAGGGTGGAAATCATCATGAGATTGACAGAAGTAATCAGTAACACAAAAAAACCAATTACAAAGTCAGGTTGGCTAAAGGCATTAAAACAATTAAAAGTAGATCAACAAGAATTGTTAATTGTTTATGCTGACTTAAAAGCATTTGATTATGTAATAGGTGGCGCACAAACTGTTATAGAGGCCATTTATGAAGTCGCAGGTTATCATACAACAATTATTATGCCTGCACATAAGATTAATCAATCGTGTCCAACTTTCTTTGATGAAACATTGCCGAAGAAATGGAAGAGCGCTGTTTGCAAGCAGACACCAGCTTTTGATCCAGAATTATCACCAATTTTATCAGGAGCGATTTCGGAAACATTTTCAAGAAATAAGAATGTCTGTCGTAGTGAACATCCGATTGCCTCTTATTTAGCGGCTGGGAGAAAAGCGGATTGGTTTATGGCAAACCATCAATTAGAATCAATGTTTGGGGAAAAGTCACCTTTACAAAAGTTATATGCACAAGATGCTAAAATTTTATGTTTAGGTGTTGATTACAGTCAATTAACGGCACTTCACTTAGCGGAATACTTTGCTAATTGTCGTGATAAGATGAATCATGAAGCAGTCATTATTCAAAATGGGAAACGCACACTAGTTGAGTTTGAAGATTTATCCTTAGATTCAAGTCGATTTAATGAACTTGGACAAGCGTATGAACAATCAAATGAAATTCAAACTTATCCACTCGGTGGTGCAATCTGTTCTTTAATTGATTATCGCTCATTGATTGACTTCGCAACCGAATTTTTAAAAGTAAAATAAGTTAAAGGAGTAAGGTATTAGTGTATCTTACTCTTTTTTTTCATCATAAATTTGTGATTCTGTTATCACGAAATGTGGGTTAATATCATGCGCTTCAGATTGAATGTGGTCAACGACTTGAAGATCATAAGCAAGAGCTATCTTGTTTAATTGTGGATAGTTTTTTAAATAACGATCATAAAACCCCTTGCCATATCCAATTCGGTGGCAGTTCTTATCAAATACGACACCTGGCACAATCATCAATCCTTCATTACAGTAGATTAGCTCATTAGAGGTTGGTTCTAAGATGTTGAAGGTTCCAATAGATAAGTCGTTAAATGATTGAATTCGATAAAATGACATGTTACCATCGATGATTTTTGGAACAGCAACAATTTTATTTAAATTCCAAGCTGTTTCGATTAATAGTCGAGTTGATACTTCATTTCGATAATCAAGATAAGTATAAATGGTTGTAGCTTCTAAGAAAAAAGGGTGTTCAATCACTTTTTTAATAATGATATGACTTTTATTAAAGACTTGATCATCTGTCAATTGAGCTCTTTTCTTTAATATTTCATAACGAAGTTTATCTTTACTTTGCATTCTAAACCTCCTTTTTTAAAGATTGAAGCTATAAGTGCATGGATATTATTAATATATATTATTTAGGAAGAGATTACGATTAATTTTTTGCTGTTTTTTTATTGTCATGGATTGATTTTTGTTGACGAAATTCTAATGGTGTCATGCCAGTTATTTTTTTGAAAATCATACTGTAATAAGTATGATTATTAAAACCAACGGAAAGGGCAATAGATAAAATTGATTCGTTACTATCTATTAAATATTGTTTGCTTTTTTCGATGCGAACTCGATTCAAGAAATGGGAAAAGGTTAGCCCTGTTTCAGCCTTAAAGATAGAACAAAAATAACTTTTATTTATACTTAAGTACTGACAAAGGTCATTGAGTGTAATCGTTTGTTTGTAATGTTTATGGATAAATTTAATTCCTTCATTTACATAATTATTGAATTTTGGACTGGAAAATAATTGTTGCTTAACGATACTCTCAAGTAATTTACCAATGAAAGGAATGCAACTAAAAGGTTTATAGACTAAGTCAACCTCATTAGAGCTAGGAGAAGAGTGAAATGGACCGACGACAAAATATCCTTTAAATGATGGATGATTGAACAGAGGTAAGACAATAAAATGAATTTGTTCTAAATAGGTTAAGGTCGTCAATGATGAGAGTGTTTGATTTAAATCGTGAATTAAAGTCGTACGATCAACGATTCTTTTAACTTCTGTAGTTATGTTGACTTTAAAAAGAGAATTTAATGAGTGATCTAAAAATTGAATCGGAATTTGTGTACAACTATAAAAATCTACTAATACGCGGTGAATAGAAGTCATATATTTTATCTCCTTTTAAAAATAATAAGAATATTGTTATAAAAGAACAATATATTGTTTAAGCTTTTATCTAGCTAATTGATTATAATATATTCGTTGATAATGGTTATCAATTGATAACTCTATTATGTTACAAATAAAGGAGAAAAGCAATGAGAAAATTAGCAATTTACGGAAAAGGTGGGATTGGGAAGTCAACAACGACATCTAACTTATCGGCTGCATTATCTATGTTGGGACTTAAAGTTATGCAGATTGGATGTGATCCCAAAGCTGATTCAACTAAAAATTTAATGGGAGGAAATTTTATACCAACTGTTTTGGAAGTAATGAATAAAAAAGGAGATAACATTACATTAGAAGATATTGTTTTTAAAGGATTTAATGAGGTGTTATGTGTTGAAGCTGGCGGACCTACTCCAGGGGTTGGTTGTGCAGGAAGAGGAATTATTGCTGCCTTTGAAAAATTAGCTGAATTAAATGCATTTGAAGTTTACCAGCCAGATATCGTTATTTATGATGTGCTAGGTGATGTTGTTTGTGGTGGATTCTCGATGCCAATTCGTAATGGATATGCTGATGAGGTTTATATTGTGACTTCGGGGGAAATGATGTCAATGTATGCCGCAAGTAATATTTCAACAGCAGTTAATCAATTTAAAAATCGAGGATATGCCTCTTTAAAAGGTTTGATTTTAAATGCTAAAAATGTGGAGAATGAATATGAACTTGTTCAAAAATTAGCTACTGAAATAAATTCAAGCATTTATCATTATATTCCACGTGATAAAGTCGTACAATTATCCGAAAATGATGGAAAAACTGTTATTGAAAAAGAGAGTAGCTGTGAGATGGCAAATGTATATTTAGAGTTAGCAAAGAAAATAATTGCTTAGTTAAGTAAAAAAAGTAGGAGGAAGAGAAAATGAAAGTTAAAAATTTATTAAGTATGGTAATGGTTGCAGGTATGATGTTAGTTGGATGTCAAAATGACGGGCAAGACGTTGATCAATCAACAGAAAATCCACAACCAGATCAAGCGGTTCAAGAAGAAACTCCAGTTGAGGAGGTAAAAGTTGTATCTGCAACTGTATCTGCAACTAATGTATTAGCGAAATTAGATGCTGAGGTAGTAGGTGTACCAACCACAACACAAACCTTACCGGCACAATATGCTGATTTACCAGAGGTTGGTCAAGCAATGAGTCCAGATTTAGAAATAGTTGCTTCATTAGAGCCAGATTTGTTTATTATGGATTCTAATTTTCAAGCTAGTGTAGAAGAGAGTTTATCACAATATGGATTAAATACTTTCTTTTTTGAGACAGGAAGTTATTCTGATTTTGTAAACAGTATTAAACAATTAGGAGTAGAAATTAACCGTGAGGATGAGGCTAAAAAGCTAGTTAATGAAATTGAAGCATCAGTTACAAAAGCTTTAGAGAAAAAAGGAGATCAATCGCCAACAGTGGCTGTAATTTTTGGAGCAGGTGAGAACTTTATGCTAGCAACAGATACTTCGTATTTAGGAGATTTAGTGAAGACATTAGGTGCAACAAATATTACATCGAAACTTGATGGAGATATGAGTTCAGGCTATGTTCAATTTAGTTTAGAACAAATCTTAGCTCAAAATCCTGATTATGTTTTACGTTTTGCACACGGAAATATTGAACAAACAAAAAAAATGTTTGATGAAGCATTTGATGCTAATGACGCTTATCAAGAATTAGATGCTGTAAAGAGTGGAAAAGTTTATGATTTAGATCCATCAGTTTTTAATGTATCAGCGAATTTAGAAATTACAACGGCCATTGAAACACTTGGAGAAATTTTTTATGGTAACTAATCATGAGTTTAGATAGAAAATATCTTATTATTGGAGGAACAGCACTTGTTTTAGTAATTTTAGTGGTATTATTTTCAACTATTGGAAGTGTCAACTTAAGTTTAGGTGAAATTATTAGTTCGCTAATTCATCAAGATAATAGTATGGTCATGACAATTGTCTACAAAATGCGACTACCACGAAATATTTTAGCGGTTTTGATTGGCGCTAATTTAGCCGTATCTGGTGTTTTATTACAATCTGTTATGAAAAATCCACTTGCTGACCCTGGAATTACCGGGGTTTCAAGTGGAGCTAGTGTAGCAGCAATTATTATTTTGTTATTAATGCCTCAACTTTCAGGCGCTTTACCCTTATTCGCCTTCGTTGGAGGAGCAATTGCATGTGCACTTGTATTTATAATGGCGTGGAAAAATGGTTTAAGACCAGAGCGCATTGTTTTAGCTGGTGTTGCGATTAACACAATTTTAGGTGGATTTATTTCTTTATTATCAACTCTATTTAGTGACAGAATTCAGAGTGCGATTTTATGGTTAAACGGAAGTCTTGCAACTAAAACATGGTCATACGTAGATATGCTGTTTCTCTATTCATTAATTGGTCTAGGACTTTCATTATTTTTGATTCGTAGTGCAAACGTCTTACAACTTGGTGATGAATCAGCAAAAAATCTAGGATTTAATGTAAGTCGTACAAGGCTTGTTATTTCTGCAGTGGCTGTTTTTTTAGCAGCTATTTCAACAGCTGTTGTTGGAATTATTAGCTTTATTGGATTAATTGTTCCTCACATTGCACGTCTGCTAATGGGAAGTGATCATAAATACACAATTCCTTTTAGTATGGTACTAGGAGCTATTGTTTTATTAATTGCAGATACATTAGCAAGAACTATTGGGGGATCGATTGAAATTCCAGTTGGTGTTATTACATCAATTGTAGGTGGACCATTTTTCTTATATTTATTAAGAAAGAGAGGGAACTAGTCATGCTTTGTGCAAAGGATTTAAAAGTAGGATATGAGGATAGAATTATCATTGATAACTTAAATGTATCAATTAAACAAGGTGAAATTGTTTCGATTATTGGTCCTAATGGATGTGGAAAATCAACACTATTAAAAACATTATCTCGTATGATTAGTCCGATATCTGGTAAGGTGTATTTAGAAGGAACTGAATTAAAATATTTAAAAAATAAATTGATTTCTCAAAAAATTTGTTTATTATCTCAACATAATCAGGCACCAAATGATTTAACTGTTGAACAACTTGTTTATTATGGACGTCTACCACACAAAAAATGGTATGAACATAAAAGTGAAGAGGATAAATTATTTATTGATTGGGCTATTGAACAAACAGGGTTAACACGATATAAAGATAAACCGATTGGGTCATTATCTGGTGGAGAGAGACAACGTGCCTATATTGCACAAGCTTTATGTCAAAAACCAACGATTTTATTACTAGATGAACCAACAACCTATTTAGATATTTCATATCAATTAGAATTAATGGAACTCATTCAAGAGATTAATAAAAAATTAAATATTACAGTTGTGATGGTTTTACATGAATTAAATCAAGCGAGTCGCTACAGTGATCGACTTATTATTATGAAACAAGGGACCATTATTTCAGATGGGGCACCGAATGAAATTATTGACCAACAAACAATTGAATCAGTTTATCAAATTCAATGTGAGATTGATTTAGATCCTATTTCGAATAAACCACGTATTCACCCAATTCAAACAATTAAAAGTGCATAGGGGGTAAGGTATGTATACATTAGAAACTTTAAATCGCCTGAGTGAGATTCAAAGTGACCAAGATATTAAAAGTTTATCACATGCAATCTTTCCAGGAACACATTGTCCACTATTTGGCGTTGCTTTAACTGCTTCATATATTCAAAATATGATAATCGTTGTTATAGGAACAAGTGAATGCACTTATTATACAAAAAACTTTGCTTATCATGGCCAAAAGGGAAAGGATAGTGTTTATTCATTAGTTCTTGACGATAACGAAGTTGTATTTGGTGCAGTAAATCAAGTTGAAAAAGCGATTAAAGAAATTATTGAAATTGAAAATCCAGATGCGATTATGTTAGTAACAACGTGTGTTCCAGAATTAATTGGAGAAGATTATACAGGAGTTAAGTACAGTTTAGAACAGGAGGTTAATATTCCTATTTTTGTTGTACAAACTGAACATTTTAAATGTAATTCTCATATTCCAGGAATGTCGCGAACGCTCAAATCATTTGCACAAGCAATGCAGCCATGTGCTCAAAATGATAGTATCAATATTTTAGGACATCGACAAGATAAAGTAGATGAAACGGAGTTAGTGCAGTTATTAACTAAGCATGGAATCACGATTAATACAGTTATTCCATCAAAATGTACAATTGAACAAATTAAAGAAGCACCTCGTGCAAAATTAAATATTGTGACTGATATGATTGCTCTTGACTTAGCAAAAGAAATGAATCATCGCTTTAATATTGATTATATTTATTTTGATAAACACTTAAATCATAAGATTATTGATGAAAATTATAAACAAATTGAAGGATTATTTGGAATCTCATTACAAGAAGATCTAGAGCAGGTTAAGTTAGAATATCATCAATTGTTTAATCAATGTCAGACACTGTTAACAGGGAAGAAATTAATTTATGGGAATACACCAATGATGGCATTTGAAACAGTAGATTTCTTAAGTGATTTAGGGCTAGTTCCTGTATTTGTTCAATTACGTGAATTATATGATCAAGATATTAAATTTAAAGACAATCTTTTAAGTAAAGGATATGATCCATATATTAGTCGTATTGCAAATATTGCCCCATTACGTAAGCTATATGACACGATTAGCGCAGACTTATATGTTGGTCATGAAAGTCCAATGTTATTAAAGCAAAAAGGTATGTTACAAATAACGTTTGATGTTCATGCACAAAAAATTGGATATGAACTTTCAATTGGAATGATGAAGGATATGATTAAGTTATTTGAAATGGAATCAATGCCAATGGGAGGAATGATGCATGCAGCTATGTAAATATTATCCTATCGCTAATGATCGGATGGGAACAATTTGGACACTGGCATCTATTAAAGGAGCATGTGTTATTGAATTTGGACCGGCCGGAACTACTCATTATGCAATTGAAGGAATTGGAAGTTTAAATGGAAAACATGAAGCTAATATCTATTCCACTCATATGGATCAAAGTGATGTAACTTTTGGAAAGTATAATCGTCTCGAACAAGCAATTATGGAAGTTGATGAAAATATTAAACCAAAATATATTTTTGTTATGGCTTCTTCAATTTCATCTATTATTGGAGCAGATGTAGAAAGTGTTTGTTTTGAATTAGAGTCTAAAGTTAGTGCTCAATTAATTCCAATAACAACAGGGGGATTAAAGCACCATTATCATATTGGTGTTGAACAAACGTTGTTATTACTTGTTAAGAAGTTAGTCAAGCCTGCTCAAAAAGATCCAATGAAATACAATATTCTAGGATTTACAATGGATAGATATAATTATTTATCTGATGTAGAAGAACTAAAGCGTATGATGACTTTATTTTTTAATAAACAATTAAACGCTGTTTTTACTTGTGAAACTAGCGTTGAGGATTTAGAGAATGCTGCAACCGCTAGTTTAAATATTGTTATCCGACGCGAAGCATTAAAGGCTGCACAGTATTTAGAAAAAACATATGGAATTCCGTATATTTATCATTCATTACATGGGTTAGAGAATACGATGAAATTTATTCAAAAACTAGCTACATTTGAGGGATATGAATTAAATGAAGAAAAATATGAAGAAGAAGTTACTCAAATTAAACAACAAATGTTTACAGTGAAACGAAAATTCTTTTTCTATAAAGAAACAAAAAAATGTGCTGTCTTTGGTGATTATGATACTGTAGTCGGAATGAAGCAACTACTTGAAGAGTTAGGATTAGAAGTTAATCGAGCTGAGATTTTATATCAGACAGAGGTAGAGGAACCATTAGTAGCAGGTGGAACTGAATTTGACCGAATGAAGTATTTAAAGCAAGAATCTTTATTGCTGCTATTAGGTGATGGCGCAACAATTGAGATGGATTATACCGCTAAATCTAGTCATCAAGTAAGCAATCCTAATTTACATCATATAATGATTTATCCATATACGCCTTTTATTGGATTTAGAGGGATGTTGTATTGGATAGAGAAAATTTTAAATATTAGTTTATAGGAGCTTAAAATGGAGAAGTTATTAGAACAAAAAAGTCTCATAATTAGTTCATTAAATCATCAATTATTACCGGAAATCAGCTATGCACCATTTATAAGAGATGGGATTGATTTGTATATCTATATAAGTAAGGCTGCTGCTCATTATCACCATTTATTAATGAATCCAAACTGTTCAGTTATGATGATTGAAGATGAAAAAGATGCGAAAAATATTTTTGCGAGGGAACGACTTTCTTTTAATTGTAAGGTAGACTTAATGAAAGAAGTAGAGGAGGATATCTTTAAAAAATTTGATGCTAGCCATGGGGCATCAATAATGAGTGTTTTAAAGAAACTAGATTTTGATATATTTAAATTAAATATCCAATCTGGACGATTAGTTAAAGGATTTGGAAAAGCATATGATATTACTATTTGTGACGATCAATTAATAATTAGTGAAGGATCTGTCATGGGACATAAGATGAAATAAAATCACCAGTTTAACTGGTGATTTTTTTAAAATTAACAAAAAGTTAACAATCCTTAAGATTGGTTTAAGGTGTATCAATATAATGGAAGTATAAGATATTTATTCAATCTAATTGGAGGTTATTATAATGGCGATTAAATCATTTAAACGGTATGAGAAAAAATTTTTATTAACGAATCAACAATATGATGCACTAATTCCTAAGTTGTTAGATTACATGGAACCGGATCATCACTGTTTAGATGGAAAGAACTACAGCATCTATAACATTTATTACGATACGATTCATTCTGATGTCATTCGTCATTCAATTTCAAAACCTTATTATAAGGAAAAGCTAAGGTTGAGAAGTTATAAAGTTCCTAAAAAGCCAACAGATAAAGTTTTTCTAGAACTAAAGAAAAAGATTAATGGAATCGTCAATAAACGCCGTGTGATTTTAACTTTAGAGGAAGCAAGAGATTTTGTTGAGCAAGGAATACGACCTGAAACATGTGACTATATGAGTGAACAAGTCATCAATGAAATAGCTTATTATTTGAGTCATGAATCTGTAAAGCCATCTGTTTATATTGGCTATACTCGTAAAGCATTTTTTGCTAAAGATGATCCAGAATTTCGTTTAACTTTTGATTCAAAAATACTGACAAGACGTGAAAACTTAACACTTGAAGCGGGATATTATGGGGATGATATTCTTGAAGAAAATCAATATTTAATGGAAGTTAAAATTTTAGGTGCCATCCCGGTTTGGTTTACTAAGATTTTATCAGAATTAGAGATTTACAATACTCATTTTTCAAAATACGGTCAAGAATTTATGAAGTATTGTGCCCAAGATAAGGATGAAATAGAAGAGAAATGGAGAGATATCGCATGTTAGAAACAATTATTCAATCAACAGATGGAAGTTCATTTACATTACTTAATACGTTAATTGTCATTGTAGCTGCAATCATTTTAGGGTTCGTGATCAGTTTAGTTTATATGAGGACAACTAAAAAAGCTGGATATAGCCCAAGCTTTACGATTACTTTGATTATGTTGCCAGTTATTATTTCAATCATTATTTTATTAGTTGGTAATAATGTTGCTCGGGCATTTAGTTTAGCAGGAGCCTTTTCATTAATTCGATTTAGAAGTGCCCCTGGGGAACCAAAAGATATTGCATATGTTTTCTTTACTTTAGCAGTAGGTTTATGTTGTGGGATGGGCTACATTGGATACGCCGTTATTTTTACTATCTGTTTATCACTAGTTATGCTAATATTAGATGCTACAAAATTTGCAATGCCTAAAACAAAAGCTATGAATTTAAAAATTATTGTCCCAGAAGATTTAAATTATGAAGGTATTTTTGATGAAGTTTTAAATAAATATTCAAGCAACTATTATATTGAAACAATTCGTACTCGTGATTTTGGTGCTCTTTTTGAACTAAATTATTCAATTCAATTGCTTGAAGGAGCGAATCAAAAACAATTAATTGATGAATTAAGATGTAGAAATGGAAACTTAAATATTACATTAACTTTAAATGCTCAAAATGAAAAAGTATATGTTTAAAAATATAGCCAGCAAGTTCTGAAAATTTGCTGGCTTTTACTATGTAATTAAGTGTCTGTTGACTAAGAGAGAATAAAATAAATTCTTCAAGCTGTTTATTCATAACTAAACAATCAGTCCTACTCATTTATGAGATTCAAGATATACCCAAAGGGGGCTTCATTTCAGGTGCTGAAATATGATTCTAAGAAGCCTCTTGATTTTAACAGTTTTCGATAATGTAGCTTTGTTATTATAAATTATAAGCCACTGTTACTTTTTGAGGGGGGACTATTAGAGTTTTTAATAAAAGTTTTTTTGTTGTTTTAGCTTGTTTGTTATTGGCTTATCTTTTTCTAGTTATAATTGATATCATTAGTATTTATTCATCTCATCTTTAAATGAAGAGTAAGGTTCCTGAATGCAGTAACTCTTTAGCAGATAAAAATGAAGGTGAGAACACGTTCTCTGATACAACTGCTTTAATATTTATTGTGAGATACTTTTCTTATGCAATCCAAATCTTCAAAATAAAAAAGGTATGAAATCTAGATTTCATATCTTTTTTTATTAATTAATTGCTTGAAGGTTATTTAAGGTCTCCCCATACCACCAGGACCATCCATACCATTATTTAAATTTCCATTGCTAGTGATAGAGCTTGAGATAGTTAATGTCGCTATATTTGATCCACCACTATATGATCCGCCTTTGTATAAGCCATCTATTTCTGTTCCAGTTGAAGTACCACCCGTTGAAATGGTGTATGTTTCACCAGTTTTAAATTCAGGAGAACTAATTATAATAGCTTGTGATGATTTAGAAGGTGCATAAGTAATCAAATCTGTTCCCGTACTGTCTTGAACATTAACTAATGTATGACTTGAAGTATTACTGCTCACGACGATTGTATTTTGACTAGATGATGAACTTGGGGCTTGAAGCATAGCACTGCTTCCGGATGCAATTAATAATCCACCACTAATATTAAACGTTGCGTCATAGTCTAATGCACCATTTCCGCCATCAGTTGGTCCATCAACAATAACGGTTCCACCTGACATTTCAATCGATCCATTTGCATCAATTCCATCACCAGAGGCATTGACATAGATATATCCACCATTAAAGTAAATCATGCATGAAGTCGATGAGAAGTTATTTTGTCCAGGACGTCCATTCATGGCAGAACCATCATTTCCACCCGCTGCGTTAATTCCATCATCACTTGCGATGAGATGAATTGTTCCATCGTTTATCGTAATCGTTGTACTTTCTAATCCTTCATATGATTTTGTAATATCGATTGTTCCACCATTAATGTCTAGTGTTGTATCCGCATGAATCCCATCATCGCCACTAGCTATAGCGAATGTTCCACCATTAATGACGATACTATCGTTTGTATGAATTGAATCATCAGACGAATCAATATTAAAATTTCCGTCTTCAATGGTTAAGTTAACACCTGCTTTTAATGCTTTTGCACTTGTTGTTTCTTCACTACTAGAAGATGAAGTTTGAGTATGTCCAGGTATTCCCCAAACACCCCAACTCGATGATTTCGAACTACTGTTTTCACTACCACCACCTGTTTTGATAGTAAAAGTTCCACCATTAATTAATAAATCTGTTTCAGCTTGAATACCATCACCTGTTGCAGTTAGATTAAAGGTTCCATTATTGATTGTAATCCATCCTTTAGTTGTATCTGTTGTATTATCTGATTTAATAGCGTCACCACCGCTGTTAATCAAAAAGGTTCCGTTATCAATTTCAATAGAATCTTTTCCTTTTAATCCATTGTTAACAGCGTTAATTGTAATATCTCCATTTTTAATATCTAAGTCATCTTTACTCGCTATTCCATTATTATAGTTTGCATTCACAATTAAAGAACCTGTTCCATTAATTTTTAAATCATCTTTACTAAAAATAGCGGCATTTGGTTCATCCACTGTTGCATCTTCATAAACATATGATTCTGCATCCGTTATGACACTTTCTGTTCCTTCAACTAATGTTAAAGTCGTTTTATCAGCATTCATAATGTAAATAGGAGCACTTGTTGAAGACGTTAAATGAACCCCATTTAATAAAAGTTCAACTTGATCTAAATCACCGGCATTCACAATAACTTGCCCGTCATCTAGTGTTCCACTTAAACTATAAGTCCCGCCTTGAGTGATAGTGACTATGTTTTCGTCGACTGTCACACCATTTCCATTGACTGTAATACTTGATCCAAATTCAATCGTTGTATCGGCAGCTACTGTCGTTGACGAATGATCTTGATTCGTTGATTCAACGATATTTTCTTGTATTGCCTCATCAGAGGTGTTAGGTTGCTGATGAGAGCATCCGATTAATGTACTATAAATTGATAAAGCTGAAATAAAAAAAGTCAGTTGCTTTTTCATTGTAAACGCCTCCTGTTTATTTATCTCTCTTTTCTCATGTTTAATATAAAGAAGATAAGGCAAATCTAGGATAGAAAACGCCTAAATAATAGCTTTTAGGAATGGGGACACGATCTCTACGCTAATGATTGCCTTATCTGAGATTAATATAACAAGCGATTCTTAAAATATCCTTAAATTTCTAAAGGTAATGAAAGTAACATGCTTTATAAATGATATTAAAAAACAGACATCTAACCATACTTATCTAACATCATGAAATGTATTATCTTCGGCTCAGGACTTATAATGACAATAGATAAAAAGGAAAGAAGAAGGTGTAGATGTGAAACGAAATAAAATGGATTATGTTCAATATGTTGGAGGTATTGTGTTATTAACACTAGGGGTTGCTTTTAGTTCAAAGGCAGGATTAGGAACAGGATCGTTAGACTCTATTAACTTTGCTTTAGCTGATCGTACAGGATTAAATTTATCGATTATTATTCTTCTCATGGCGTTTGTGGCTATTATAATTTCAACAGTTATTCGTCGTGGAAAACCGAATTTCAAACCATTAATGACTGCTATATTTATGGCGATTTTTACTGAGGGATGGGTAAAAGTCGTAGATATGATTACTGTAGATACAATTGTTCATCAAATTATTATTTTTACTGTAGCCATTTTTTGTGCTTCGGTTGGAATTGCTATTTATTTAAGACCGAAATTTCCAGCTAATCCAAATGATGATATTACCGTTGCTTTAAATGAGGTTTTTAAACTGAAAATTGGGACGGCTAAACTTTTAATTGATCTAATAGCTATTATTATAGCTCTATTATTAAAAGGACCAATTGGAATTGGAACTATTTTAATGACGGTATTAATAGGACCAGCTGTGAATCTAGCTAATTCATTAATTGATAAATGTGCTTCGTCTTCAAATGAAGCGATAGAAAAAAGTGTAGTCTAGCTACACTTTTTTCATTTGAATTCGAAAATCTGTTGGAGATAATGATTTAATTTTCTTAAATGATTTTGAAAAAGCAAGTGAATCATTATATCCACAAGATCGAGAAATATCAGCAACTGAAAGATTAGTTTCAACTAGTAACTGAGCCGCTTTCGTAATACGGAATTGAATTAAAAATTGTTGGGGAGACATTCCTAAATATTTTTGAAATAATGATGTTAAATACGTACGATTTAAACATAAATAATTAGAAATATCACTTACTTTAATATAGTTAGAATAGTTATTTTGAATAAATTCGATCGCTTTACTAATATAATGATTTTCATTTTTATGCTCGGTTGTTACTTTAATATCTGATGACTCGGCTAACTTAGCTAAAAATAAATATAATAATCCTTGATATTTTAATTCATTAGCTTGAGTTAAACTATTATAACTTAGCATTTGTGTCACATAGTCTTTGAGTTCCTCACAGTGTTCATATTGGCGAACTAATCGATCGTCACAAAAACCTGCTGCCTCTAAATATTTCTGAGCCATTTCCCCATCAAAACCAACCCAAACATAAGTCCAAGGGTCATCTTTATCTGCTTGGTAAAAAGTGAGTTCATTTGGCCGAATTAAAAAACATTCATTTTCCTTTACTTCATAACAATTGTCATTTAAATAATAATTTCCTTTTCCTTTAATAACGAAGTGAAGTAAATAATTAGGTCGAATGGCAGGACCAAATGAGTGAGAAGGTTCGCAATCATGAATTCCACAAAAACATAAATATAAATCACGAAAATGTTTATGGTTAACTTCTAAACTAATATGTGACATAAAAATATCCCCCAATGCCTTATTTATGTTATTATAACACATTTGAAAGCGCATAAAAAACATCTATTCTTTATAAATACAAACTTTTTTAGCATAAATAATTCCTATTTCATGGA
This sequence comes from Turicibacter sp., assembly GCA_030531025.1. Next base: position 6,680 of record JAUMTV010000052.1, on the reverse strand, counting down.
TGAAGCTTAGGATCGTTTTAGGACCGACAAACTTAAAGCTTTCTTTTTTTAAAGCATTAGAAATCATCGTAGCAAATTGTAATGGCGATAATAAATGAGCGTCTATATCATAATTTAACGTTTGATTCTTACTAAACTGCCATAAGTAAGTCGAAAAGCTTTGATAATTATTTTGAAGACGGATGATTTGGTTCGCATTATGAATGATTGCGCGTATCTTTCCTTCATGGCGAATCATATTTTTGTTATTTAATAACTCTAAGATTTTAGACTCATCATATTGAGCGATTTTTTTAATATTAAATTGATCAAAAGCTTTTTCTATCTCACGTTTTTTATTAGCAATCACTTTTTCATTGAGCCCTGTTTGTAAAATTTTATAACAAAGAACTCTGAATAGCTGCTCATCATCATAAATTGGAGTTCCAAATGATGCTTCACGATATAATTGATACAATTCTTTTTTACATCCTGTACATTGACGCATAAATATCACCTAGTTTGATTTTCTCTTATTATCTTCAATTTGATGAAAATGAATGTCTCTGAAGTTTGAGGTAAGAATAAATTGGAATGAAAGGGTAGTAAAAATAGTAGTCTTAGGAATGTATTTTAATAAAGATTGATTTTTGGAAGAAAAATCTATAATGAATGTATTTTGATGAGAATTTGAGAATACTAATATTGGTTTCATTAAGTTGAAACAATTGTTGAGATTTAAAGGAGGTATTTAAGATGTCTACCTATAATAAATCAACTCATCAAGAAGAGTTTGGTGAAGAAGTTGTCAAAGGTACCGAACATGTTGCACATAAAATGGCACATGAAGTCAAAGACATAGCAGAAGATGTTGAACACGGAGCAAAAAAAGTGGCTCATGGTGTGGAAAATGTAGCTAAAGATGTGGAATATGGTGCGAATAAAGCAGTTCATGCAACAGCACATGGAGTTAAAAACGTTGCAGAAGATATTGCTCATGGTGCTAAAAAAGTAGTTAATGGTGCAGAAGATGTTGCAGAAGATGTGGCTCATGGTATTGCTAAAGGAATGAAAAATGTTGCTGAGGGCACTGAAAAAGTAATCCATGAAACAGCAGAAGGTATTGAACATGTCGGTGAAAAAATTGAACATGGAGCAAAAAAAATTGTTGATAAAGCAAAAGAATTTGTTGATGAAATCCGACACCCAAATGACCATCTTGAACAATAGTAAAAAAGGCTATCGCAAAGCGGTAGCCTTTTACTTTTATCGTAAAAATAGTGATTTTTTCTGATAAAAAATCTATTTTAGTAAAATGAACTATAACTAAATTTTTTTCTTTAAAAATTTAAAGAGAGGGGGAAAATAAAAACCTGATGAATTCATCAGGTTTTTATTTTATTATTTAACAGCAGTCATGTGAGCAATTACTTCGATGACTTGAGGTGTAATATAGAATAAAGCTGTTCCAATTACTAATCCTTTTGCTGCATCTTTTAACATTTGAATTTGTTTCATTTCAAATTCCTCCTTTGGTGTTTATTAAACCCCAAAGGTTTTACAGGCCTTCTTCCTATAAAACGCATATTGCGTTTAAACAAGAAAAATAAACAGAGCCTAGTGGCCGCGTTTTCTTATTAAAATAAGAAATTAGCCGTCATATTGGTTTCTATGAGAGAGTTTTTCTCATCACTTACGTTTTCAATCTGAGCTCTATTTATGAAAAAGCGCTCGTAATTAACTTATATGGTAATTACTTTCTTTTTGTGAATGCTTCCGGCGATTATCATTCCCGACGATAATCAATAACAACACATAAAGAACAGTACGTGGAAATTGTTCTTTCCTTCAACCTCGAAACATTCCTTGTCTTAACGCAAGGGGTTGGTGTAATAGAATAACATGTTTTGTCGATTGATGCAAGATGAAAATAAAGAAATTATAATTTGGCTAAAATGGAAATTCCATCAATGATGAAATGATCAATCATTGTAGCCATCTCAGTTGCACTTAAATCCATTCCATTTTTAAACCATTGCTCGGTCACCCCGAGTACACCATTTAAGACAAATGATAAGAAGTAACTATAATGTGGAAGTGAAGTATCTTTATAAATGACTTTCATTAACTCAAGGCCAAGCGTTTTAATGAGGTTTTGAAGTTTGTTTAAAAATTGTTCTTCTACTTGAGAGTTTAATAATGCTTCAAATAATTCTCGGTTATCTTCTATATATGAGAAGACCTCTTGTAATAATTCAAAACAAGAGTGCAAAGATGAAGAGTCATGATGAGTTAATAGGAGTTTTTCAATAGTTATTAAAATTTCACTTTCAATGCTATAAGTAAGTCATAGATATCCACATAGTGTAGATAGAAAGTTCCACGATTGAGGTCTGCTCGCTCTGTAATATCTTTAACTGTAATTTCTTTGAATTCTTTTTCATGCATTAACTCAATTAAGCTTTGTTTAATTAATTGTTTAGTACGTCGTACACGGCGGTCTTCTAATTTCATTATTTCACCCTTTTTTATTAATATTAATCAACATATTTCAATGAAGTGTTGATTAATGAACACGAAAATAAACATTGAGTATTGTATCTAACTTTGAAGTCAATCATAATAGAGTTAATGATAAAAGTCAATCAACTAAGAGGAGTGGGTGAATTTGAAAGATTATATTACTTTTAAAAATGTCAAAAAAGTTTATAAAATGGGAGAAGTAGAAATTGAGGCTTTAAGCGGTGTCAATTTTTCAATTGATAAAGGAGAATTTGTCGTTGTAGCTGGAGCAAGTGGTGCTGGAAAAAGTACGGTTTTAAATATATTAGGTGGGATGGATACAGCAAGTAGTGGAAGTATTGAAGTTGGAGGGAATGAAATTAGTAATTATAACAATAAAGAGCTGATTACTTATCGTCGCCATGACATTGGCTTTGTCTTTCAATTTTACAATTTAGTACAAAACTTAACGGCAGTAGAAAATGTAGAGTTAGCGACACAAATCTGTGAAAATCCACTAGATGTACATGAAGTATTAGAGGCAGTTGGCCTTGGTCACCGTAAAAATAACTTCCCAGCACAAATGTCAGGTGGGGAACAACAACGTGTGGCCATTGCTCGTGCATTAGCTAAAAATCCTAAATTATTATTATGTGATGAACCAACAGGTGCGTTAGATTATAATACTGGAAAAGCTATTTTAAAGTTATTACAAGATACATGTCGCAAGATGGGAATGACTGTTGTTATGATTACTCATAACTTAGCAATTGCACCGATGGGTGATAAAGTCATTCATGTTCGTAACGGAAAAGTTTCTAGCATTGAAATCAATGAGAATCCGACACCAGTCGAAAGGATTGAGTGGTAGGTATGAGTAAAAGTTTAACGAAAGATACGATTCGTGATATCAAAAAATCATTAGGACGATTTATTTCTATTCTAATGATCTGTGCTCTTGGAGTTGCCTTTTTTGTTGGAATTAAATCTGCTCCATTATCAATGGAAAAAACTGTCGATCAATATTATGATGATTATAATATGATGGATTTACGTTTGCTTTCAACGTTTGGATTTACGGAGAATGATGTAGAAGCGATTCGCGAATTACCAGGTGTTAATGGTGTTTTTGCAACATTTTCTCAAGATGTTTTAACCAATTATAATAACCGTGAACTTGTATTAAAAGTACACGCCTTACCTGAAAACTTAAATTCAAATAATCCGGATTATATTAATCAAGTTCGTGTCATTGAAGGTCGATTACCTGAAAAATCAGGAGAAGCAGTTATTGAAAAAGGAAATTATATTGAAACGATGAAAATTGGTTCTAAAATCACATTAGAATCAGGAACAGATACGGAATTAAGCGAAACATTAAAAACAACAAAGTATACAATTGTTGGGATCGTTGAGACACCATATTACTTGTCCTTTGATAAAGGAACGACAACGATTGGAAATGGTGAAATAGCAAGCTTCATTATGATTCCACAGAATGATTTTAAATCAGATATTTATACAGAAGTATTTGTAACAGCAACTGATGTGTCAGCATTAGACACATTTAGTGAAAAATATGAAGAAGCAATGCAACCATTGATTTCTTCGATAGAGACATTAGCTGATACGCAAACAAAGCAACGTTATGATGAAATCATGAGTAAAGCGACAGAAGAATTAAATAAAAATCGTCAAGAATATGAGGATAAAAAAGTACAGGCATTAGCCGAGTTACAAAAAGCAGCTGATCAATTAGAAGAAGCTAAAACAACGATTGAGTCTGGAAAGTCAGAGTTAGCTTCTAAAAAAGCACAATTTGAACAAAAGATTTCAGAGGCAAAAAAACAAATTGCTAGTGGAGAAACAAAGCTGACTCAAGGAGAAGCTGAATTCAATCAAGCGTATAATGAATTTTATGCAAATAAAGATAGTGCATGGGCAAAAATTAATGAAGCAAAAGCAGAAATTAGCCTTAGTGAAGATCAATTAAATCAATTAAAAGTAACAATTGATCAAATGAAAGCTAGTTTAGAAAATCAAGCACTTACTGAAGAACAAAAAACAGCTATCCAAGCACAATTAACTTCACTTGAAGAGCAATACCAAGGCGGAATAACGACGTTAACAGCTGCTAAATCAGAACTTGAAAAAAATGAACAAGGTTTAGTTCAAGGAGAGCAACAATTATTAGCGACTCAAAAAACATTAGAGAGCTCTCGTCAAGAACTTAATACACAAAAAGCTAACTTAGAAAATGAAATTGCTAAAGCTAATCAACAATTTGAAGAAGCTGAGGCAAAGCTAACTCAAGGAGAAGTTGACTTAGAAGCAGGACAAAAAGAATATGAGCAAGCGAAAAAAGAGGCTGAAGAAGGATTTGAAGAGGCCGAAGAGCAATTAACAAAAGCAGAACAACAAATTCAAGAGATGACGCAGCCAGAATGGTACGTGCTTGATCGTAATAAACATTATTCATTTGTCGATTATAAAGGAGCAGCCGATAGTATTGATGCTATTTCACAGGTCTTTCCTGTTTTCTTCTTTATGGTTGCTGCACTTGTTTGTTTAACAACAATGACACGAATGGTTGATGAACAACGAATGAATATTGGAACATTAAAGGCACTCGGATATAATAAATGGAAAATTGCTTCTAAATTTTTAATTTATGCTGGATTAGCAAGTTTAACTGGTAGCCTTATTGGAGCAGCCATTGGGAATTATGTCTTTCCAAAAGTAGTCACTGACGCTTACTCAATGATGTATATCTTACCAGACACAATTATTGTCATTAGTTGGCCACTTATTTTAATAGCCTTAGCTATTGCTGTTGGGGTGACAACGTTATCAGCTTATTTTGCTGTAAACTCAGAATTAATTGAAACACCTTCAATCTTAATGAGGCCTAAAGCTCCAAAAGAAGGGAAACGTATTTTATTAGAACGTATTCCATTTATTTGGAATCGTTTAAGTTTCATTGGAAAAGTGACTGTTCGTAATATTTTCCGTTATAAAAAACGTTTCTTTATGACAGTCTTCGGAATTGCTGGATGTACAGCTTTATTATTAACAGGATTCGGTTTAAAAGATTCGATTCGTACGATTGTGGATAAACAATTCGGAACATTATTTTTATATGATATGACGTTAACGTTTGATCGTGGAAGTACAGAAAATGAACAAGATAATTTAGTTAAAACTCTTAACGAAGATAACCGATTTGCAGGTACACTTTTAACAACGAGCCAAAATGGTAAACTATATGCTAACGATGATGAAAAAGATATTACAATTTTCATTCCTGAAGATTTAAATCAATTAGACCAATTCATTCACTTCCAAGATCGTAAGACAGAGAAATCGTTTAATTTAACTGATGAAAGTGCTATTTTAACTGAAAAAGTAGCGAATCAATTAGAAGTTAAAGTAGGAGATACGATTACTTTAGAAAATGCTGATGGGAAAAAAGCCGATGTTTTAATCTCAGGGATTACAGAAAATTATATTTATCATTATATTTATCTATCTAAAACTTATTATGAGAAATTATTCAATGATACAGTAAGTTTTAATCAATTAGTAGCTGTCTCAAATCAAGAAGACACTGCCCTTCAATCAGAAATTTCAAGTGAATTGATGTCTTTAGATGAAGTGAGTGGCGTGAGTTGGGTATCAACATTACAGGATAGCTTTGATGATATGATTAAAAATTTAAATTATGTCATTATTTTACTCATCGTTTCTGCAGGGGCACTCGCATTCGTTGTTCTTTACAACTTGACGAATGTTAATATCTCTGAGCGTATGCGTGAAATTGCGACGATTAAAGTATTAGGATTCTATGATTTAGAAGTATCAGCTTACATTTATCGTGAGAATATTATTTTAACTTTAATTGGAACATTCGTTGGGTTAGGATTAGGAATGATCTTGCATCAATTTGTAATGACAACAGTTGAAATGGATATGATGATGTTTGGTCGTAAAATACAAAGCTTAAGTTATGTTTATGCAGCGGGATTAACCTTTGTATTTGCAGCCCTTGTTAACTTAGCTATGTACTATAAATTAAAAAATGTTCAAATGGTGGAATCTTTAAAATCAGTCGATTAATCATTGAATAAAAGAGAGCTTATTATTACTATAAGCTCTCTTTTTATATTGATCTTTTATGATAAAAAAGCCCATTTAAACTA
>JAUMTV010000328.1 GCA_030531025.1 Turicibacter sp. | reverse complement strand
AGACAAGTATAATCTTGATTTATTTAACGATGCCCTTTTCCTATTTTGTGGACGCAAAAAAGATCGATTCAAAGCCCTTTATTGGAATAAAGACGGTTTTATATTATTGTACAAAAGAATTGAGAACGGCAACCTTCAATGGCCACGAAACCAAGAAGAAGTCAAAAAATTAACGAGTCAGGAACTTCGTTGGTTACTTGAAGATTTATCTATTCAACAACCTAAAGCTATTAAATCAGCTAAACTTGGTTGTATCACTTAATAGCTTTTAAAAATAAGTGATAATAAAAACTGTATTTTCTATTTGATTTTGGGCATACTAAACCTAACATCAAACATTTAGAAAAAGAGGTGAGGCAGTTGAGCACGTTTGAATCAAAACTAATCAAGGAAAATCAGAAACTATTAAAAAAACTGGATCAACAAACTCAACAACTCACTGATCGAGATCAAAAAATTATTGAACAAGATCAAAAGATTCAACAATTAACTGAACAAGTAGAGTTTTTAACAAAAAAGCTTTATGGATCCTCAAGCGAGAAAACTAAAATCGATGAAAATCAACTCTCGTTATTCGAGGATCCTAATTTAGAAGAAAATGAAATAAAAGTTGAACAAACAGAAGAAATCACGTATCGTCGACGTAAATCATCTGGCTAAAAAGCTGAGTTAACGAAAGATTTACCGATTGAAGAAGTTCACTGTGAGTTACACGGTGAAGATTGTACGTACGACCATTGTGGTCAAGAAATGAAACCGATGGGAAAGAAAGTCATTCGTGAAGAAGTCTGCTTTATCCCAGCGAAGTTATATAAAAAAGTTTATATTGCTCACACCTATGCTTGTGATTGTCATGATCCACTTTTAGAGGCTAAATCGATTTGTTGTGCCCAAACACCTAAAGGACCGATTCAAAGAAGTCTAGCAGGAGCTAGTGTACTGGATTGGATAATCCATCAAAATATGAATTAAGTCTTCCGCTTTATTGTCAAGAAAAAGAATGGAAGAGATATGGACTAGAATTAAGTCGACGGATGATGGCTAATTGAATGATGACGGTCGCAAAGGATTGGTTACGTCCACTTTACGATGTTTTCGCTAAACGCTTAGTAAAAGAAGATCTTCTTCATGCCGATGAGACTTACTATCAAGTGTTAAATCGAACCGATGGACGTG
>JAUMTV010000327.1 GCA_030531025.1 Turicibacter sp. | reverse complement strand
AATCATTTAGCCAACAAACTCAAACACCAACTGCTTATTCAAAGAAAGAAACAAAGGTATGGATTGATTATATTGAATGCATAATTAAGGGATATAGTTTACGCCGTTGTGCATGGGAATGTAATCTGAACCTCGCCACAGCTTTTTTCTGGCGACATAAAATTTTAGATGCCCTTAGTTCATTTATGGGGACAGGAGAAGTTGATGGATTAGTTGAAGCAGACGAGTGTTATCTTCGTTATAGCTATAAAGGAAACCACTCTAAAAGTAAACGATTTAAAATGCCACGTCTAGCTCGTAAACGAGGTGGGGAATCTGTTGGAAAACGTGGTTTATCAAGTGAGCAAGTCTGTATTGGAACGGCTTTAGATAGAACAGGAAACATTCTCATTGGTATGATAGGAACAGGACGAGCAAAATATGATAACCTAAAACGTTTCTTTGAAGGGCGTATCGCCCCTCATTCTATTTTGTGTACCGATAAAATTGGCGACTCAATTAGATTTAGAGCATAAGGCGATTCCATCAGGAAAGCATATGAAAGGTATTTATCATATCCAACATATCAATGCATTTCATAGTAACTTTAAAGCTTTCTTACAAAAGTTCAGAGGCGTTTCAACTAAGCATTTAAATAGTTACTTAAAATGGTTCAAGTGGATTGAGCTTTTTAAAGATGAGAAAGAAATCTTAAAAATTCAGAAAGCTTACGTTCAATCACAAGCAAGCTATTCTGTAATATCTAATGAAATGATTAGGAAACGTCAGCCTATGTTTTTATAATGTATTTGGACGAAGATGTTGTAATACTATTTATAAAATGTTAATATTTAACTTATTCATGTGACGAGGTAAGGGGGATTAACATGTTTATTATAGCGATAGCGATGGTTTTGTTAGGTCTTTTCATGATGTTTAAACCTGAAATCTTTTGGAGAATAATTGAATCATGGAAGTCTCATCATTCAGATGAGCCATCTGAGTTTTATAAATGGCACACAAGATTTGGAGGATTAATCTTTTTAAGTATAGGTATTATAGGAATAGTAGTAACTTTTATGGATAGTATTTAATGCTATCCTTTTTAATTTTATTAATATCAACATTTACTTAAAACACAGCGTAAATTAAATACAGCTTATCATGAAGAACAAGAAGTACGAGACTTATTTTCGAAA
>JAUMTV010000326.1 GCA_030531025.1 Turicibacter sp. | reverse complement strand
GTGCACAAAATTATGTCGGTGGCTTTGTTGGAAGTGCTGGTGCGGGTAGTTTAGTTGAAGCAGGAGGTCTTAATCTTCTAGGTTTAGGTTTACTAAAAGTAAATAATTTACTTTCAGTAGCAGATGGAATTCGTACTAATTTTACGGAGTGTCATGTCAATGGAATATCAACAGGGTTGAACATCTCCTCAACAGGTCAAAAGACAACAGCGAACTATTATGCGGGGGGCTTTATTGGTGAGAATAGTGCTAGTGATATTGAGAATTCTTCCGTTAATAATCTGCGTTCTGTATCAACAAGTATTTTAAATATGAATTGGACAGATGATGTCATGATAACAGGATATGCGGGCGGTTTTGCTGCTCGATCTCAAGTCGGTGGATTAGCTTCAGTTGGTGATGCTGACACGATAAATGGTCTATTAGGTGACGTAATCAATATTAATAATTTATTAAATGTGATTAGGTATTTAATTCCGACTTATACTAATTGCTATGTCTCTTTTGTCGAAAATGAAAGTGGAGCTCAGGTTCAATCTGCAATCGCCGGTGGTTTTATTGGCGAGATGATGGGTGGAACAGTGGATAATTCTGCTCTTGAAAGTGAATATGCGGTCAGAAATTTAGATCGTGTAGAAGGAACTTATTATGCGGGTGGTTTTGCCGGAAAGATTATTTCCGGTGGTTTAGCTAGTTCAGATAGTTTAAGTGTATTGGGAACAAATATTTCTTTTAATGATTTATTAAGTGTAGTGGATGTTTATATTCCAAAAATTAAACATGCTGGCGTCTTTTCAGATGGCTTAAGAGTATCGGCAACGACAACTGATCCTTTAGATGCTGATTCAGGAGCAGCGGGTGGCTATGCCGGTTTAGTAAGAGGTGCTCAAATTGAGAATAGTAATGTCAACCAACTTGCTACTAAGCAGTCAGTCAAGGAACGAGCGATAAGTGATTCAGATTATGCTATTGTCGCACCAACTTATGCTGGTGGTTACGCTGGAAAAGTGGACATTGGCTCAGCAGCAGCTGTTGGTCAAGGATTGAATTTACTTAACTTAGTACAAATCAATAACCTTCTCTCAGCAATAGATGCTGTCGCTTCTGAGATAGAAGCATGTGATGTCTATGGAGCAGTCGGAGGCTTTAATGTTTTGGCGATACAGGGGCTTGCTGGCGGTT
>JAUMTV010000325.1 GCA_030531025.1 Turicibacter sp. | reverse complement strand
GTGCACAAAATTATGTCGGTGGCTTTGTTGGAAGTGCTGGTGCGGGTAGTTTAGTGGAAGCGGGAGGTCTGGATCTTTTAGGTTTAGGAGTAATACAAGTAAATAATTTACTTTCACTAGCCGATGGAATTCGTACTAATTTTACGGAGTGTCATGTCAATGGAGTGACAACAGGCTTGAGCATCTCCTCAACAGGTCAAAAGACAACAGTGGATTATTATGCTGGAGGTTTTATTGGAGAGAATAGCACGAGTGAAATCCAGAATTCTTCAGTTGAAAATTTGAGTTCTGTTTCGACTAGTATGGTAGATGTGAATTATACAGATGATGTGATGACAACAGGATATGCTGGAGGGTTTGCTGCAAGGTCGCAAGTGGGAGGATTAGCCTCAGTTGGTGATTCTAATACTGTTAATGGACTACTAGGTGATGCTATCAATGTTAGTAATCTATTGAATGTTATTGGTTATTTAATTCCGACCTATACTAATTGTTATGTCTCTTTTGTCGAAAACGAAAGTGGAGCTAATGTTCAATCTGGAATCGCTGGTGGCTTTATTGGCGAGATGATGGGAGGAACAGTGGATAACTCTTCTCTTGAAAATGAATATGCGGTTAGAAATTTAAATCGTGTACAAGGAGCCTATTATGCGGGTGGCTTTGCTGGAAAGATTATTTCAGGTGGTTTAGCTAGCTCAGATGGTTTAAGTGTATTAGGAACCTCTCTTTCAATTAGTCAATTATTAAGTGTAGTGGATGTTTATATTCCAAAAATTAAACACGCTGGTGTCTCTTCAGCTGGCTTAAGAGTATCGGCAACGACAACCGATCTTTTAGATGTTGATTCAGGATCAGCAGGAGGCTTTGCCGGTTTAGTCAGAGGGGCTCAAATTGAAGACAGTGATGTTAATCAACTGGCGACTAAGCAGTCGGTAAAAGAAAAATCGGTAAGTGATTCAGATTATGCCATTGTGGCACCAACTTATGCCGGTGGTTACGCTGGAAAAGTGGACATTGGTTCAGCAGCAGCAGTTGGTCAGGGATTGAAATTACTTAGTTTAGTACAAATCAATAATCTTTTATCAGCAATAGATGCTGTCGCTTCCGAGATAGAAGCGTGTGATGTTTATGGAGCAGTCGGAGGCTTTAATGTTTTGGCGATACAGGGGCTTGCTGGCGGTT
>JAUMTV010000324.1 GCA_030531025.1 Turicibacter sp. | reverse complement strand
ATATATATATGGCGAAAAATTTTTCACATTTTCTCGCATAGTCTTTGGATAACCTCAGAAGGTCTTTCATTGACATAGTTTATAAATCCTTGCACTGCTATTCTAATCTCATTGACATTTTTATAAAACACATTGTGAATGACTGATTGTTTTAACCATTTCCATAATCCTTCGATTAAGTTTAATTCAGGACTATAGGGGGGTAAAAAGACAAGGTTCAATCGATTTTTGTGTTCAACTAAAAAAGGTTGTATCAGTTTTGCGTGATGAATTCTCGCGTTATCTAAAATTAAGACAACCTTTCCACTTGGATATTCCTTTAGTACATTCTCCAAAAATTTAAGAAAAATATCAGCCGTATAATGTTCTTCTTCTTGGACATACACATGTCCAGTCTCATCGTTTAAAACACCAATCAACTTGACACTTTTATTGTTTCCATAAGTCGGAACGATTCGTTGTTTTCCTTTTGGAAACCAATTACTAACTAAAGATTGATAATCTCTAATCGAGCTTTCGTCTTGAAATAATAGGTGATCAAATTCCCCATCCATTAGTTTTTTTTAATGTTTCAAATTGTTCTTTAAACGCTTCTTGCTTTTCTTGACTAGCTCTCGCTAATGAATAAGTCGGTCTGGTATAGCTAAATCCTAAACGGTATAACAAGTCTCTCATTCCCGTTCTAGAGTAAGAAATATCGAATTCTTGTTTAACCCAAAGACATAACAGCTTACAAGTCCAGGTCATAAAAGGTTCTAGTCCAACATCAGCGGGTGTTTGATGAGTCACTGTCTCGATGAATAAGGCTTCTTGTTCGACAGAAAGTTTCTTAGGACATCCCATGATTGGCTGTGGAAGAAGTCCATCCAGTCCGTCTTTTTTATAATTTCGGATATGCTTTCCAATCGTCTGAGCAGTTAAAGGAAGCATCTTAGCGATTTCTACATTCTTGTATCCTTGCAAGTGTAAATAGATCACTTGATAACGAGTATAAAGTTGTTTAGATTGCGTTTCACGCATCGCTGTTTCAATTAAGTTTAATTCTGTCTGATTCATGGTTGTCCTAACTTTCATTTAAAAATATCTATTTCATACCTATCATTTTATCATAAAATTTGACGAAATTTGATAATGAATAGGTGACTTTAAAACCATGAATTATATTTCGCCTTATATATATAAA
>JAUMTV010000051.1 GCA_030531025.1 Turicibacter sp. | reverse complement strand
CGTCCAGGGGTCACCTAGCATGCGAAGCATGTTTACTCCACTGCTAGGGAATGGGTCACCTAGAGATTTCTAAAAGAAATCTACTCCTCCGCTACTAGGGCTTAAAAATTTTCTATGAAGAAAATTTATCTGGACTTATATAAAAAGAGACTGTCATTAATAACAGTCTCTTTTGGCGATTGAAAAATTATTATAAGAAAAATCACTAAAGCTAATAGAAAACTTTAATTGTTATGGATAATCTTTGATGAGGAAGAGAACTGAATTAAAATGAATGAAATCCTAAAATGTTTAATAGTTTAACACCATAATATGTTCTTGACCAAAAATTTGACCATTGAACTTAAATCCCGCTTGTTCATATATGTAAACAGCTGATTCACTTTCAAGAGGTACACCTAAAAAAATCTGATGTCTTGTTTTATCATCTTTAATCAATTCAATCACTTGATGAAGGGCTTCAGTAGCAAATCCTTGTCCTTGATAATGTTGATCAATCATTAAACGATAAATCCAATACTCATCATCATCAGAATCAAGACAATACATTAGAAATCCGACCATTGTTTCCTCATTATAAATAGCTAATGGAACACATTCCGGTTGGACTTTAGCTTGAGCAATTGAAATGGCATTTGATGTGACAAAGTGTTCTTGTTCAGGAAACACCATTAAGTCGATGCAGTCCCAAAAATTTTCTTTCGTAATTGGTCTTAGTGTAATCATTTTAGCTCCCCCTTTAAACGATTATCCTTGGTATATTCATTATAATCAGAAGCGGGATCATTTATACGGCATCGCAAAACTAGTGATAAAGTTTGAGTTTTTGACTCAATCTGTCATCCAAATAATAAAAAAATCATGTACTTAAAAGTACATGATTAATAAGAAATATAGAAACTCCTAGCCTTTTAAATAATCTAGCTTCAAGAGACATCCGGCCTATCAAGTCTTCAATTGTACTTTGCCACAAAAAAAGTGGCAGCGACAATTGTTGTCGATCTGTACGTCCAGATAAACGTCTCTCTCAGTCTTTTAATTATTAAGCTAAGGCTAAGTATTCATCGTATGTTGTTTGTTTGTCAACGATTGAACCGTCTTCTTTAATATCGATGATACGGTTAGCAATCGTTTGGATGAATTGGTGGTCATGTGATGCAAATAAGACATTACTTGTGAAGTCTTTTAATCCGTTGTTCACTGCTGTAATTGATTCAAGGTCTAAGTGGTTCGTTGGTTGATCAAGCATTAAAAGGTTAGCATTTGATAACATCATGCGTGATAACATACAACGCACTTTTTCTCCCCCTGATAAAACTGAAGCTTTTTTAAGTGCTTCTTCACCAGAGAATAACATACGCCCTAAGAATCCACGAACGTAGCTTTCTGTTTGATCATCAGAATATTGACGTAACCAGTCAACTAATGATAAATCACATCCATTGAAGAATTCAGAGTTATCTTTAGGGAAGTAAGCTGTTTTGATTGTTACACCAAATTTGAATGTTCCACTATCTGCTTCCATTTCCCCATTTAAGATTTTGAATAATGTTGTAACAGCAATTTCATCTCCGATGAAGGCGATTTTATCGTCTTTGCGGACCATGAAGCTAACATTATCTAATACTTTTACACCATCAATCGTTTTTGTTAATCCTTCAACCATTAAGATGTCGTTTCCAACTTCGCGTTCAGGTTTGAATCCAACGTATGGATAACGACGACTTGATGGTTCTAAGTCTTCTAATTTAATTTTATCTAATAACTTTTTACGAGATGTCGCTTGTTTAGATTTAGAAGCATTTGCTGAGAAACGAGCGATGAAATCTTGTAATTCTTTAATTTGTTCTTCTTTTTTCTTATTTTGTTCTTTAGCCATACGGTTTAATAACTGACTTGACTCATACCAGAAGTCATAGTTACCAACGAATAGCTTGATTTTTCCAAAGTCAACATCACAGATGTGTGTACATACTTTGTTTAAGAAGTGACGGTCATGGGATACAACAATGACTGTTCCTTCAAAGTTAATTAAGAACTCTTCTAACCAGTTAATTGATTGAATATCTAAGTGGTTAGTCGGCTCATCTAAGACTAAGATATCAGGATTTCCGAATAAAGCTTGTGCTAATAAAACTTTGACTTTTTCAGCCCCTGTTAAATCTTTCATTAATTTATCATGTAATTCTGTAGGGATTCCTAAACCTTGTAATAAGGCAGCCGCATCTGATTCTGCTTCCCATCCATTTAATTCAGCGAATTCACCTTCTAATTCAGCTGCACGAATTCCATCCTCTTCATTAAAGTCTGGTTTCATATATAACGCATTTTTTTCTTCAGTAATTTGGAATAAACGTTCATTACCGCGAATAACTGTTTCTAAAACTGGTAATTCATCGTATTGATAGTGATCCTGTTTTAAAACTGACATACGTAAATCTTTTGGATAACTTACGTGTCCTGTATTAGGTTCAATTTCACCTGCTAAAATTTTTAAAAAAGTAGATTTTCCAGCTCCGTTTGCTCCGATAACACCGTAGCAGTTTCCTGGAGTGAATTTTAAGTTAACTTCTTCGAATAACTTTTTATCACCATATCGTAAACCGACATTAGAGACTGTAAGCATGTAACAACACCTCCGTGTAATTTATCTTGAAACATTATATCATACTTTTCATTATTGTTGCATGAATGATTAGTGCGTATCGGGCATTAACAGAAATCTTACTCATCTCCTGATTTAACATGGGAAAAAATAACTCAATTTTTCTTTTCAATAAATGAAAGGAAAGGATAAAAACAGCCTATAATAGATAAGAAAATAATGTTTAAATTGAAACACAAAAAATAACGCAGGGGTTAGATATTATCGAACGAAGTTTTTCGAATCAGACGTTTACTCATATTGAGGTATCAATAAATCAGTTACACAGAAGTTATTAGACGATTTAGGTATATATATAAGTCCAGATAAGTTTTTCATATCGGAAAACTTTTAGCTGGACTATAGTCTGTCTTAGTATTAAAGCGGCTTTACACCCAGGCCTGTTATAAAATTGTAAAATACTTTTCTGTTTCTATATAGATAATCAATTCATTTTTAAACAGTTAAAGCGCTAAATCATCTAATTTATAGGTATTAAAAGTAATTACCTGTCTAATTTTACATATTATATAAGATTTGTGCGTGTAAAGAAAAAATAGATGGCGCGTAAACGGTAATATAACTTGCCTCATCTTGCAAATAAAAGAAAATTATTGTATAATAAATGGACACTTCGTAAAAACATACACTATCGTAAGTGATCGTTTGTTCATTTACGTTTTTTTGTGTTTTAAATAGAAAGGAAGCAAAGAATGACTCAAATTACATTTAAAGATCTTGCTTTATCACCTGAAATTTTAAAGGCAATTGAAGAAATTGGTTACGTTAAACCATCACCAATCCAAGCTGAAGCAATCCCAGTTGTATTATCTGGAAAAGATATTATCGGGCAAGCGCAAACAGGAACAGGAAAAACTGCTGCGTTCATGTTACCAATCCTTGAAAAAATCGATCCTAAAAATCGTAACGTTCAAGCATTAGTATTATGTCCAACTCGTGAATTAGCAGTGCAAGTTCATGAAGAATCTAAAAAATTCGCTCGCAATATGCGAGATGTTCATATTTTATCAATTTATGGAGGTCAATCATACGACCCTCAAATCCGTGCACTTAAAAAAGGTGTTCAAATCGTTGTGGGTACACCAGGACGTGTTATGGACCACATGCGTCGCGGAACTTTAAAATTAGAAAACTTAAAGATGTTAGTTTTAGATGAAGCTGATGAAATGTTAAACATGGGATTCAAAGATGATATCGAAGAAATCCTAGAAAAAACACCAGATTCTCGTCAAACAGTTATGTTCTCTGCGACAATGGCTCGTGAAATCATGAACATCGCGAAAACATATCAAAAATCTCCTGAAATCGTTAAAGTTGTTTCAGAAGAGTTATCAAATAAAAAAATCGATCAATACTTTGTTGAAGTTCGTCGTCAAGACCGCGTTCATGCAATGATCCGTTGCATCGATATGATGGGATTAACTTCATCAATCGTTTTCACAAACACAAAACGCGAAGTTGATGAATTAGTTTCTAAGTTACAAGAAGAAGGTTACGTAACTGAAGGGTTACACGGAGACTTAAAACAAGCTCAACGTGACCGCGTTATGAATAGCTTCCGTCGTAAAAACGTTAATATCTTAGTAGCGACAGATATCGCTGCTCGTGGAATTGACGTAAGTAATGTTGAAGCAGTATTTAACTATGATATTCCTTTAAATGAAGAAAACTACGTACACCGTATCGGTCGTACAGGACGTGCCGGAATGACTGGATTATCAATTACATTCGTATTTGGAAAAGATATGTTCCGTATCCGTCGTATTGAAGAATATACAAAAACAAAGATGTCTAAAATGCCTATTCCAACAGTTGAGCAAATTCAAGAAAAACGTTCAACAAACGTAATTGAAGATGTTATTTCTAACTTAGAAGGACAAGACTTCACAAAAGAAAACGAATTAATCGTTGCTATCTTAGAAAAAGGATATAGCTTAGAGCAAGTTGCTGCAGGATTATTACGTATGAACATCGGTCAAAGTACTAAAGAGTACGCACCTATCGAAGAAGTAACATCTGGTGGGAAGCCAAAAGGTAAAGGGATGCGTAAAAACGAAGTTCGTTTATTCGTAAACGTAGGTTCTAAACAAAAAGTTAAAGCTAAAGACTTTGTTGGAATGTTAACAAAAAAATCAGATATCCCAGCTCGTGCAATTGGAGATATCGATGTTTATAAAAAATTCTCATTCATTAATGTAGATAAAGCTCATGCCAATGCAATCATCCGTAAATTAAACTCTAAATTAGTTAACGGTAAGCCAATTCGTGCTGAAAAAACAGCACCAGGTGCAACAGCTCCAAAAGGTAAATAATTGTAAAAAGAATGTGTAAAAAAAGCCTTCATAACGCGTTATGGAGGCTTTTTACTGTGGTATAATATTAATCGTTGTTTTAAATGGTTAAATATTAGAAAAATTAATATTTGAAGTAACTAATTTGAAAGGGAGTATGAAAAGTGTCAACAAGGTTAAAACCTAAGTTACTATCAGTGATGAAAACTTATAACAAGGAGCAATTCGTTAAAGACATCATTGCTGGATTGATTGTCGCAATTATCGCGTTGCCATTATCAA
This sequence comes from Turicibacter sp., assembly GCA_030531025.1. The sequence continues at coordinate 18,235 of JAUMTV010000051.1, read as the reverse complement.
TCGCATTGGCTATTTCTTCTGGAGTTTCTCCTGAACAGGGTCTATATACCGCTATTATTGCGGGTTTCTTTATTTCCTTACTTGGTGGAAGCCGTGTTCAGATTGGTGGACCGAGTGCAACATTCATGGTTGTTGTTTATAGTGTCGTAGCTGCACATGGAACGGAAGGATTATTAATTACAACAATCCTAGCCGGAATTATTTTAATTCTATTTGGATTATTTAAATTAGGAAGTGTTATCAAGTATATCCCCTATCCAATTACTGTTGGATTTACGAGTGGGATTGCATTAACCATTTTTAGTTCACAAATTAAAGACTTCTTTGGGATGAATCTTGGTGCGGTTCCAACAGGATTTATCGATAAGTGGAAGCTTTATTTTGCATCATTTGATCAAATACAATGGATGCCGTTTATGATTGGAGCTATTGCATTAGCTATTTTAATTATTTGGCCAAAAATTAATAAGAAAATTCCCGCTTCATTAATTTCAATCATTGTGACGACGGCTTTAGTTGCTATTTTAAAATTAGATGTTCAAACGATTGGGACACAATATACGAATTTATCATCATCATTCCCAATGCCGTCAATTCCGCATATTACATGGAATAAAATTGAAACCTTGTTGTCACCGGCGTTCACCATCGCTTTTTTATGTTCACTTGAATCATTACTTTCAGCTGTTGTTTCAGATGGAATGATTGGGAGTAAGCATCGTTCAAATATGGAGTTAGTGGCTGAGGGTGTTGCCAATATTGCCTCTGGTTTATTTGGGGGAATGCCAGCAACAGGTGCGATTGCGCGAACAGTGGCAAATATTAAAAATGGTGGACGTACCCCAATTGCTGGAGTTGTTCATGCCATTACGTTACTATTCATTTTATTATTCTTAATGCCACTTGTAAAAATGATTCCATTAGCAACATTAGCTGCGGTCTTAATTATGGTTTCTTATAATATGAGTGAATGGCGTATGTTTAAAAAGTTATTAAGTGCGCCAAAAAGTGATGTCGCTGTCTTATTATCAACGTTCTTGTTAACTGTTTTATTTGATTTAACATTAGCTATTAGTGTCGGAATGGTATTAACATCATTCTTATTTATGAAGCGTATGACGGATGTCACAGATATTCAAGGAATTGAAATGAATGATGACGATGAGGATTTGGAATTATTAGATGAAGAATTAAAAGAAGCTTTATCAGATGAAATTTTGATTTATGAAATTAATGGGCCATTCTTCTTCGGGGCTGCAGATAAATTCTTAGATTCTATTCAATCGTTACAAGGACCATCAAAAGTGTTAATCATTCGCCTTCGTAACGTTCCAGTTATTGATGCAACAGCCGTTCATACTTTAAATTTATTACATGATAGCTGTCAGCGTTCAAATACGACGTTAATTTTAAGTGAAGTTAATGACAATCCATATAAAGTGATTAAGCGTGTTGGATTGGTACGCGAAATTGGACGAGCACAAGTTTGTCGTCAATTTGATCAAGCTATCGAGCGTGCAAAACAATTAATTTAAACTGTTTAATATAAAAAAGTCTTTGCAAAATAATCATTGCAAAGACTTTTTTTATGAAAAATAGCCCATTGAGGGCTTTCATGAATTATTGTTCATCGTTCATAAAAAAGTAACGATTACTATTAAAATGATTTTGAACGTCCATTAATGTTTCACCGAAACGTTGGAAGTGAACAATTTCGCGTTCACGTAAATAAGCTAAAACACGTTTAACATCATCATCTGTTGCTAAATCAAGTAAATGTTCATATCCTGCACGTGCTTTTTGTTCAGCAGCCATATTAGCAGTTAAGTCTGTAACAGGATCTGCTGTTAAAGCGATGTAACCTGCATTCCATGGAACACCATCTGGATTTGCTAAATAAACTCCAGATCCATGAGATGTAAAAGTTGGATCAATACCAGCAGCTTTAATCTCTTCTATTGTTGCTCCATCAGTTAATTGATAAATCAATGCTGACACCATTTCAAGATGTCCAAGTTCTTCGGTCCCGATATCTGTTAATGTTGCAATTGATTGCCCTGTTGGCATGGAATAACGTTGTTGTAAATATTCCATTGAAGCAGATAATTCCCCATCAGCTCCACCTAAGGCTGCATAAATATTTTTTGCCATTCTTAAGTCGCGCTTTTTAACGTCCACTGGCATTTGTAATCTTTTTTCATAAATCCACATTCTTTAATCTCCTCCTTATTTATTTTGCCAAGGCCATGGTTCTTTAATCCAATTATTTGGAGCTCCGACTGTTTGGTGACCAAAGTTAAGAAGAGGACCATATTGTTGTTCATATTGTTGTTCTAATTTTTGGAATTGTTCAGATAATTTCTGATGGTCTTTTAACGCTTCTTCATTTCCTGGATGTGTATCAAGGAAGAGATGTAAATCATGAGCCATTAAACTAATTGCTGAAATTTGTGTTAATAGTTGTTGTTGATCCATTATTGTTGACCTCCTTTAAGCATAAACACAGTTGGCGTTGAAACTTTTTGAGGAGCGTATGGCGAATAGAGTTCATTAAATAAAGTTCCTTGCTGTAATGTCTGAGTTGGATTATTTAATCCGGTATAAGTCTGTGCTTGAATATAAGTAGTTGCAAGGGGGAGATTTTCACAATTTAATGGTCTTTGATCAGCTCTTGTTCGTGGTGAAACAGTTTTTTTGTAGGTTGGTTGATCATCCGAATAATATTCATTTTCCATTAAATATAAGTTGTAGTCTTGCATTGTTGAATTTTTTAATGGTTTTTGCTCTACATAAACAATATCATCACTTACAGGATATGTTTTTTTCTCAACAACTTTTTTTGAAACGGTTGGTTGCATTAATGGAACCTGTGCATCTACTGGTTCTAAATAAGCTTCAACATAAGTTGTTTTTTTGTGTTGAGCAGTGGTTGATTGTGTGCTGGTCACTTGTGGTTCGACGCTTTGTTGAACAGTTTGAATTTGTTGAACGGGTTGAGGAACAACCATAGGTTGTGCAACTGGAACTCCACAAACTGGAGCTGGAACACCGCAAGTTGGGACTGGAACAGCCTGGACAGCTGGGAATGCTTGTTGAACGGGTTGATAAGCAGTTGGGTTAGCTACATGTGTTGTTGTTGAAGTTGGATAAGTAGCCATAGGCATAGCAGGTTGTTGCGCAACTGGATAGCCAGTTTGTTGTAGCATGGCAGGTTGTTGTGCTACTGGATAGCCAGTTTGTTGTAGCATAGCAGGTTGTTGTGCTACTGGATAACTAGTTTGTTGTAACATACCAGGTTGAACAAGTCCTGGATTTTGAACGGTTGTATTATAAGGATTATAAATCACATTTACACCAAATCAAAACTATTATGTTTTGATATTGTTCACACGAGTTCGCTAGGCTCATGCAGTTCAGTTAAGAACATCTCATATTTTCATATGAGTGCAGACTATATCATTACCCCTCTATAGAATAGATGGGTATCCTCCGCTTCGGCTATCAATCGCTTATAGCCTACTCCTATTAAGGATAGTCGTTGAAGTTTCCTCTATTCGAGGCTTACCTGCTGATTATCCATTGCTGCGGCACTTAGGATTTAACCATATGCCATCTCATTCATTTTTTCTACTTTCGTCACCTTCACGCTTAAAGCTATTCGCTTTTACGTTGTGGTTGAATGAGCTTTAGGAAATTCCAGCAATTCAAAGGATTTTGAAGAGTGATCTCTTACTCCATGCTCGTTTCCGAACATGGGAGGCATTACCTCCATATGACATGTTTAAGAAACTAGATAACATCCTCCAAGTCATTCAGCTTCTTAAACTAATAGGCATCATCATCTTGCCTAATTTAAAATATGTTAGGAAATCCTAAATGGTGATAGTGTGACAGGATAATAAATCATTAGAAGCTTTGATTATGAAATGAACTTTTGGATACGCTAATAATGTTACTATTTAATGAAGGGAGATGATTCGTTGAATACGCTAGAAACAATTGCTAAACGAAGAAGTCATCATGAATTTAAAGACACAAAATTATCGAAAGATCAACTTGAGTTATTAATTAAGTGTGGCCTTAGTGCACCAAGTTGTAATAATGAGCAGCCGTGGTATCTTGTTGGTATTTTAACTTGTGAAGTTATTCATCTGTTAAATGATGAAATTAATATCGTAAAAGAAGAAATATTAAAAGATTACTTTTACGGAGCACCAGCTCTTATTTTAGTTTTAGGTGATAAAATTGCTACTAATTCTATGGTTGATTGTGCAGTATGTACTCAAAATATTTTACTAGCAGCAGAAGACTTAAATTTAGCTAGTTGTTGGATTGATGAAGTTAAAGCGTTAAATCAAAGTGAAAAGTTTTATGATTATCAAGATCAATTTCAAATTCCAGAAGGTTATGAGTTTATGGGAGGTGTTGCCTTAGGTGAACGTGTGAAAACACCTGATGAACCTGAACAAAGAAGAGGAACTTGGAGAATTATTGAATAAAAAACGAAGACAGCTAAATGTCTTCGTTTTTTTTATCGAGATGATGCCAAGCACGCCATAGTACAAAAGCCGAAATTAAGAAAGCAGTAAAATCAGAAATTGGAAAGGCGTACCAAACACCATTTATTCCAAGAGATGTGTATCGAGGGAGAATGAAAATCAGAGGAATTAGAATAATAAATTGTCTAAGAATTGATAGAAATAAAGATGGAATAGCTTTACCAAGTGATTGATAAAACGTTGAAGCGACCATTTGTAGTCCAATCGTCCAATAAAACAGCAGCTGTAATCTAAGGACAAATGTAGCTTCAGAAATTAAATTCTCATCTTTTGCAAATAAACTAATCGTTACCGTTGGAAATAAAATACCAACTAACGATCCAACAGCTCCAATAATTGTCGTATAAATGAGAGCTAATTTGACGACTTGTTTAATACGTTCGGGCTGTCTTGCTCCATAGTTATAACTCACAATTGGTTGCAATCCTTGATTAATTCCCATAATCGGTAAGAAGAAAAAGGAAATAATTCGATTGACGGTTCCAAAGGCTGTGATAGATAATGTTCCTCCAAAAGTTCTTAATGTTGAATTCGTAATTAAAGCAAAAAGTGAACTAGCTCCGTTTCTCGCAAAAGCTGAAAATCCCACACTAATAATTGAACTTGAAATCTTTAAGTTTGGAATCAAATATTTTCGTTCAAATCTCACGATACTGCGATGACTTAGAATATAAAATAAAGAAAATATAGTGGCTAGTGCCTGGGAAATAACAGTTGCAAAAGCTGCGCCTTTAATGCCGAAGTTAAAAATAAAAATGAATAATGGATCGAGTGCAATATTTAAAAGAGACCCAATTAACACCGTAATCATTGAAATTTTAATATTTCCTTCCGCTCGAAAGACAGCACTAGAAAGTAAAGCAAGTGCATTAAATGGAATTGCTAAAATAGAAATGATTAAATAATCATGTGCATAAGAAATGAGCTCTTCATTTGATCCAAAGAAATATAAGATTGGATTGATGAAAAAATAACTACCTATCATTAATAAAATAGAAATAATAGTGGTTAGAATATAGGCGTTAGTTGTTACTTGGTTTGCCCGGTCATCTTTTTTCTCCCCTAAACTTCTTGATATGGCTGACGCTGCTCCAATTGAAATCATTTGTGCAAATGCATTGTATAAAGTTTGAATAGGAAAGACAATTCCAACACCACCAACAGCTAAAGTGCCAATTCCTTTTCCAATAAAAATAGTATCCACTATATTATAGACACCGCTAGCTAGCATAGCGATAAAGGCAGGCATAGAAAAAGAAAAAAGGAGCTTACTAATTTTTTCAGTTTCTAAAAATTCACTATTATGATTTGCTTTCATTAAAAGGTCACTCCATTACTTAATACGTTCTATTTTAGTATGTCTAATTCTAAAGTTATTACAAAAAAACTATAAATTCCTTTAAAAATTCCTTCGTTAGTTAGCAATCAAGACTAATTATAAAAAAAATGGAGATATTAAGGAGTAGCATTACTAAGAGATAAACCGTTTTATATGACGAAATATCTCCTAATAATTAAATAAAACATCCAGTTAATTACTAAATTTATCAAATTATTTACTAATTATTACAAAAATTACTTGTATTAATTACCAAATAATTAACCTATAATGAATTCTGCAAAATTTTCATAAAGGAGTGAGTTCATTGGAAAGCCAACAGTTTCTCCCAGCAATTATCATTTTCCTTGTTGCCTATGGAATTATCATTTCTGAAAAATTTAACCGTACAGTTGTTGCCTTATTAGGTGCTGTTTTTATGGTAATTTTCCATATCTTCAATCAAGAAGAGGCACTGAAGTTTATTGACTTTAATACTGTCGGATTATTAATCGGTATGATGATTATTGTTAATATTTTAAAGCGAACTGGAATCTTCCAGTATGTTGCGATTAAGACAGCGAAGTTATCAAAAGGAAGTCCATGGCGAATCATGGTTTATTTTGCAGCGATTACTGCTATTTCTTCAGCTCTTTTAGATAACGTAACAACGATTCTACTTATAGCACCAGTGACATTCGTTATTACAGAAACATTAGGACTAAATGCAATTCCATTTTTACTAACAGAGGTATTTAGTGCTAATATTGGTGGATTAGCAACATCAATTGGAGACCCGACAATTATTATGATTAGTGGGGCAACAGGATTATCATTTACAGATGTATTGTTCAACTTAGGTCCTGTAGTACTTGTTATTTTCACTGTTGTGTTATTGATTTTAAAATTTATTTTTAATAAACAATTACATATTAGTGAAGATAATAAGAAAAAAATCGAAGAGTTTGATGTTTCAAAGGCTATTACTGATCCAGTCTTATTAAGAAAAAGTGGTATTATTTTATTATTAACAATCGCAGGATTTGCTTCTCACCATGCGTTTGGGATTGAATCAGCAACGATCGCATTGTTAGGAGCAGGGATTTTATTATTAATTGGAAAAGTAGATGTTGAAGAAATTTTAGAAGAAGTTGAATGGCCGACTATCTTTTTCTTCATGGGATTATTTGTTATGGTTGGAGCACTTGAAACAGTAGGTGTTCTTGAAGTATTAGCGAGTGGGTTAATTAATTTAACAGGTGGTAGTGTTGTTATTACTTCGTTACTCATTTTATGGGTAGCAGCTATTGCTTCTGCATTTTTAGATAATATTCCATTTGTAGCGACAATGATTCCATTAATTTTAAATATTGGTGAGATGACTGGAATGGATACGACGCCATTATGGTGGGCATTAGCACTTGGAGCTTGTCTAGGTGGAAATGGTAGTATCGTTGGAGCATCTTCAAATGTTATTGTTAGCGGAATGCTACATAAAAAAGGATATAAGCTATCATTTGGTGACTTCTTAAAAATTGGTTTTCCAATTATGATTGTCGCTGTTGCAATTTCGACTGTATACCTCTTCATCTTTTATTTATAATCAAGGAAAAGAAAAGATGATTTAAACTATTCTATTGATAAAGGGGAATTATAACTATGACAAAATATACTCGTTCTTCCAGACCAACTAGAGGTTATTCAAGTTCAGGCGTTTTTTCTCAAGCAAGTTATTTAGAGATGGAAGCTGAACAGCATGGGATGAAATTAAGACAAATGGAAGGTGAAGTCCTTCAATTAAATGCGAAATGCTGCTATGTTAGATTCCATATTGGAGACTTTAGATTGTCGTATGTTTATAATATTAATAAATCGAATCGCTATTTCTTAGAGCGACTTAAACCTTATCCATTACCTTTAAAAGAATATGAAAATGAAGAAGATGTAATTGAAACGATTCGTCTTGATTTAGAGCATTTTAAAAATGCAGCTCGAAGTAAAAATATTAACTCATTCATTAAAATTAACCAGGAGTTAAATAAAACAGCGAAAGCATTTGAAGATTTATTTTTATACTATAATGTAGGAACTTTCCATACAGATACAATCCTACAAAAACTAAATGATATTAAAGATGAAATTCGAAAAACTGTTGATGATTCTGAGCGTCTATTTGAAGATAGCGAACCTTGTTCATTAGTACAATTTTTAGAAACGACTATTAAATAATAAAAAAGTCGTAAAGATTAATCTTTACGACTTTTTAAATTTAAATAATGTTTCACTTCTTTTGCTAGGTAACAAAGTGCCATGACGTTAATTGTTGCGGTAAGTCCAACTCCAACATCAACTAATGACCAGATTAAAGAAGCCGATCCAATAGATGAAATAATAATAACTATGAGGACAATAATTCTTACAAAATATAAAGTCTTTTCATCATTAAATAGATATTTAACATTGCACTCGCCATAAAAATATCCTGTTAGAATGGTACTAAAGGCAAAGAAAAAGATAGAAAGGGCTAAAATAATACCACCTATTGGTCCGAAAAGTTGAGTAAGAGCATATTGTGTTAATTCGATTCCATTACTATGGTCATTCCCAACATTAACAGCATTCGTCACCATAATCAAAAAGGCGGTTATCGTACAGATAAAAATTGTTGTGATGTAAACACCAAAGGCTTGAATATATCCTTGATCAGTAGGATTTTCGCTATTGGTAACAGCTGCGGCATGTGCACCTGATCCCATTCCCGCTTCATTTGAGAAAACCCCTCGTTTAATTCCTGTAATAATCGTATGCATTATGGTTCCACCTATTAGAGGGGAAGGCTGAAAGGCATCTTGAAAAATAGTGATAAAAAAGGTTGGGACGTAATCTAAGTTTGTGAAAATAGCATATAGCCCAATTCCAATATAAAATAACGCCATAATAGGGACAATCTTTGATGTCATTTTGGTGATTGTTGAAGCTCCACCAAAAATAATCATTGAAGTAATTAAGGCTAATCCAACTCCAGTTAATAGTGGAGGAATAGAAAGGACATCCCTAAAAGAGGTAGCAATTGTATTAGCTTGAATCGCACTAAAACCAAAGGTATACGTTAAAATAATGATAAAGGCATAAATAATGGCGAATCCTTTTTGATGCATTCCATATTCAATATAGTAGGCAGGACCACCTATATATAAATTTCCATCTTGTTTTTTATAAATTTGTGCGAGTGTACTTTCAACGAATGAGGCTGCAGCAGTAATAAAGGCACTCACCCACATCCAGAATATACTTCCCGGACCTCCAATGTAAATTCCAATGGCAACCCCCGCTAATGAACCAACTCCAACTCTTGCAGCTAACGCCATTGCAAATGATTGAAATGAAGAAACTCCATCATCTGATGTCTTTTTTGTTAAACATTGAATCATCCTTTTAAAGTGAAATTGAACTCCTCGTAAATAAAATGTAAATATTAAACTAACAAAAAGTAATATTGGTATTGCTAAGTATGACCAGATAATATGCTCTAAATCTTTCACTAGTTCTGCCATGTCTAATCCCCCATTAAGAAACGATAATTAATATCTAATGTATTTCATAAATAAAAGATTATGATTAAAAACAAAAAAAAGGATATCGTTAGACGATATCCCTTTTTATTAGGCATTAAGCTTGTAATTCTAAATATCTTCCAATGGTACGAACCATCACACCTGTTCCACCTTTTGGCCCTAAATCATGAACAGCTTTAGCATCAGCTGTTCCAGCAATATCTAAGTGAATCCATGGTGTATCTCCTACAAATTCTTTTAAGAAAGCGGCTGCCATAATCGCACCTGGTTTTCCTACAGGAGCATTATTCAAATCAGCTACATCACTATTACGTAGTGATTTTTGATCACGTGGGAATAGTGGCATTTGCCAAATATACTCATTTGTTAAATCAGCAGCTTTTTGGAAGTCAGCAAAGAAGGCTTCATTATTTGTAAAGGCACCTGTTGTTTCGCTTCCTAATGCTGCAATAATTGCACCTGTAAGTGTTGCTAAATCGATAATTTTACTTGCTCCTAAATGCTTAGCAAAAGTAATTCCATCTGCTAAAATTAAACGACCTTCAGCATCCGTATTTGTGACTTCAACTGTTTTTCCGCTCATTGTTGTTAAAATATCACCGGGTTTAATTGCATCCCCACTAATCATGTTATCCGTTGATGGAATCACAAGTAGTAAATTAACTGGTAGTTTTAAACGAACAGCGACTTGGAACGCACCAAATGCAGAGGCAGCTCCTCCCATATCACCTTTCATCGCTTCCATTCCGGTACGTGATTTTAAGCAATATCCACCAGTATCGAAAGTTAACCCTTTACCAACTAAAGCTGTAATATTTTCAAAACGTGGAGTTCCTTGATATTTAACGACAATCATTTTAGGTGGTTCTACTGATCCACGATTAACTCCAAGGATTCCACCCATTCCTAGTTGCTCCATCTCCTCTTTCTCTACAATACGGACTTCGAGATCATTTTTATTTGCAAATTGAGCAATTGTGTTTGCTAAATCTGTCGCAGTTAACTTATTTCCTGGTTCATTTAATAACTGACGAGCACTATTTGTTGCCTCACCATAAACGACCCCACGAGTTATATCATCAGTGATTTGTGAGTCACAGTGAATGAAGAAGTTAACTGGCTCAGTAGCTTTCTTTTCAGTCTTATAAGTTTCCATCTCGTATGTTGCTAGTGTAATAGCTTCTGAACAAATCATTGCTAATTCATTGATTGAAACTTCATGACAGTCGAACGTTTCTAATAAAATAGTCACATCTTCTTTTGCTGCTTTTGCAATCTTTCCAAATGTTTGACGACATTTTTCAACTGTGAAGTTACTTGATTGACCTAATCCAACGATGTAAACTTTTTTACTTTCAATTTGACCTAAAGGATAGATAGGTGTAATATCTCTAAGACTTGTAGGGATTAATCCTTCTTTAATCGAAGAAGATAGGCGCTTATTTAATGATTTATCTAATTGATTGATTATTTCATGAGATAAATCAGAAAAGACTCCAATTACTAAATTTGTTTTTTCGTTTTTAATGTTTAGATTTGATTTAAATTGAATCATATTCTCACCCTTTCTTATTTTTAATATTATAGCACAACAAAAGGTAATTAATGGTGCAAAAACTCGAGACTTTTTATATATGATACCTCTTTTATAGGATTTTATTATTTTATAGTTTTTAAACATCAGATCAAAAAAACACTCAAAACATTTGAGTGCTTTTTTGATGAATTATTCTGAGACAGGAGCAACGGCTCCTTTATATGTTTTATTAATAAAGCTTTGGATTTCTTCTGATCGTAAAACTTCAACTAATGTTTTAATAGCTTCGCTGTTTTCATTCCCACTCTTAACCGCAATAACATTTACATAAGGTGAATCACTATCTTCGATAGCAATTGCGTCTTTCATCGGATTTAATCCACCATCTAAAGCGTAGTTCGTATTAATTAAAACTGCATCCCCTTCATTTTGTTCATATACTGTTACTAACATTCCAGGATCAATATCCGTTTTAAAGTTTAAGTTTTTAGGGTTTTCAATAATATCTTCAACTGTTGATTTATCGGCAACAACACTCGGATCTAATTTAATTAATCCTTCTTGTTGTAATAAAGTTAACATACGTCCATGGTCAGCAACTGAATTACTCATGATAATAGTTGCTCCATCAGGTAATTCATCTAATGATTGATAATTTTTTGAGTAAACACCAATTGGTTCAATATGAATTCCACCAGCATTTACAAGATGTGTTCCATGTTCTTCATTGAATCCTTCTAAATAAGGAATGTGTTGGAAGTAGTTAGCGTCTAATTCCCCTTCTTCAACACTTGTATTAGGTATAACGTAATCTTGGAAGACTGTAATTTCTAATTCAATTCCCTTTTCTTCAAGTAATGGTTTTGCTTGCTCTAAAATTTCAGCATGAGGAACAGCGCTTGCTCCAACTTTTAATGTCGTTTGATCCTCATCTCCCCTATTACATCCTACTAAAGAAAAAACTGTAATTAAACTTAATAAACCTAATGATATCTTTTTCATATTTAAATTCCTCCTATAACTTTCTTATTCGTTTTCCCCAACGAGTTTATGATTATATAAATCTTAATCAATTGATTAAGGATTTAACTAAATGAATGGCTATCGTTTATCAATCTTTTTCGTAATCGTATCTCCGACAAACTGAATGATAAAGACAAGAATTAAGATAATAACTGTTGCAATAAAAACTACATCAAATCGTTGACGTTGAAATCCATCTAGATAGGCAAGGTTTCCAAGACCACCCGCTCCAATTACACCCGCCATTGCTGTATAACCAACGAGTGAAATAGTTGTCACTGTAATCCCTGAGACTAACGCTGGTAAACTTTCTGGAATTAAGACTTTCCGAATAATTGTCCAAAGTGAGGCTCCCATAGCAATAGAAGCTTCAATGACACCTTTATCAATTTCACGAAGTGCAATTTCAACTAGTCGCCCATAAAAAGGAGCCGCACCTATAATTAGTGCAGGTAAAGCTGCATTAGGACCGAGTATTGTTCCAACTAGAAATTTTGTAAAGTTCAATAAAAGAATAATTAAGATGACAAATGGGATTGAACGAAAAATATTTACAAAAGCTGATAGCATTCGGTTAACCCATTTATTTTCTAATAACTGATTGGGCGCAGTTAGAAATAAAACTAAACCAATAATTAAGCCTAAAATAAACACAAAGATGCATGAGATAGCTGTCATATAAAGTGTTTCAGCTGTAGCTTCTAACATCTTGTCCCATCTTACATTTGGTATTAATGATAAAAACATTAGGAAATCACCTCAACTTCTACTCCAGCTTCTTTTAAATAGTTGAGTGCTGGAATGATTTCTTGACCTAAAAATTGAACATAAAGTGATCCATACCCACCATCTTGGGTTTGAACAACTTTTCCTTGGATAATATTAATATTTACTTGATAGTTTCGAATCACATTTGTGATAAATGGTTGTTCAGCTTTTTCTTTTAAATATTTTAATAGCACAACTTTTCCTTCAGGATAGTTTTGTAAAAGATGCTCGACTGTATCATAAGATTCTGCTTCATTAACCACTTGTTTAACAAATCGTTGAGTTACTGGATGCTTAGGGTTATTAAAGACACTTAATACATCACCTTGCTCAACGATCGATCCGTTCTCCATAATAGCAACATGGTGACAAATTTTTTGAATGACGTGCATTTCATGAGTAATAAGAACAACTGTTAAGTTATATTTTCGATTGATTTGAACAAGTAAATCTAAAATCTCATCTGTTGTTTGAGGATCAAGTGCTGAAGTTGCCTCATCACAGAGTAAAACTTTGGGATTGTTAGCTAATGCACGAGCAATTCCAACACGCTGTTTTTGCCCCCCACTTAATTGAGAAGGGTAGCTATATTCTTTTCCGCTTAACCCGACTAAATCGATTAATTCTAGAACACGAGGTTTAATGTCTTCTTTCTTGACACCAGCGATTTCAAGTGAGAAGGCGATATTTTCAAATACTGTACGTGACCAGAGTAAATTGAAATGTTGAAAAACCATCCCAATTTGTTGGCGAGCAAGGCGTAGCTCTTTAGAAGAGATTTTAGTTAAGTCTTTTCCATCAATCATAACTGTCCCTTCGGTTGGTCGCTCCAGTAAGTTTAACATTCGAATGAGTGTACTCTTCCCAGCCCCACTATAACCAATAATTCCGAAAATCTCACCTTGTCTAATCGATAAATCAACTGAATCAACAGCAGTGACAAGACCAGAACTTGTCTTAAATATTTTTTTGATTTGATTAAGAACAATCATAAATTCCTCTCCTTTCAGCTCAATACATTCTCGCGCTTTCTCTTATGAAATAAAAAAACCTTTCTACTTAGATAAGTAGAAAGGTGTATTACATAAAAGTATGCAATCTCACACTTTCTCTCATCTCTCAGACAATGTCTGCAGGAATTGGCACCGTATCATAAATGATTGGTTGCCGGGCATCGTAGGGCCTGTCCCTCCGCCTCTCTTGATAAGAGCTTTGTGGATATGTATAAAATTGTAAATCTTAATAACTATTATAAGTCCAATTATTAGAAAGTCAATCATTTTTTTACATAAATAGAAGAAGATCTGAGTGTCATATAAAGGATACAACATAAAAAAATTTTTTTAAGCATATCTTCATCTTTCCATAGATAAGATGTAAAGATACTAGGAATATAAAATTGAGGTGAGAATCGTTGAAGGATTATTTAGTAGTTATTATGATAATGTCTGTTGCTTTAGCTATGGATGCCTTCGCTGTTGCAATTACATTAGGGATGAATGGCTCAGCACACAGAATAAGAGATCGTTTAAAAGTATCAGCTAGCTTTGGCTTCTTTCAAGGTCTTTTATTCATCATAGGAATTATTTCATTAAAGTTTATCAGTGGTGAAGTGACTGCTTATAATCGATTGATTGCAGGAGTTATTTTACTAATATTAGGCGTACGAATGTTAAAAGAAGCATTCGAGGAACCTGAGTTAGAGCAAGAGATTGAAAAAAACAAAAGAAAAGATTTATCATTTAAATTATTAGCCATGTTTGGGATTGCAACAAGTATAGACGCCTTAGCAGCGGGAATTACGTATGGGTTAATTTATAATGAATTAATTTTAGCAACTGTTTTAATCTCTGGCGTAGCTTTTGTATTTTCTTATATAGGCTCTTCTTTTGGGAAAAAGTTAGGTCATATTATAGGAAATAAGGCAACTATTTTTGGTGGAATCATTATCATTCTCTTAGGAATAGACACTTTGTTTTTTTAAAAGAACTTGAAAGTGATATTACCATATTTATACCAAAGATAATTAATAAAATATACCATTTTCAGTATAAATTATTATCTTATCCAATGTTAAAAATATTTTTTAAAAAACTAGAGTATATAAGTTGATTTTTTCCAATGATGGAAATATAATAATAACTGTAAAAGATATATACGTTATAACGTTTAGGGGGAGTTACTAAATGTTATGTCCGTATAGTGTAAACCCTTTACAAGGGTGAGAATCCTGTTATAAAATTGACTGTGTAATGGGATTTAAAATTTCAGAGAGGTTCTTAAAGAACTATAAGGAGGAACTATCATGGAAGCTTGGCAAGGCTTTAAAGGTACAGAATGGCAAGAGAAAATTGATGTGCGTGACTTTATTAATCAAAACATCACTATTTATGAAGGAGATGACTCTTTCTTAGCAGGACCAACTGAAGCAACAACAAAATTATGGGAGCAAGTAATGGAGTTAACTAAAGCTGAGCGTGAAGCTGGCGGAGTTTTAGACTTAGATACAAAAATCGTATCTACAATTACTTCTCATGAACCAGGATATTTAAATAAAGATTTAGAACAAATCGTAGGTTTCCAAACTGATAAACCATTCAAACGTTCATTACAACCATTCGGTGGAATTCGTATGGCTGAAAAAGCTGCTGAATCTTATGGATTCCATGTAGATCCAGAAGTATCTCATATTTTCACTGAATATCGTAAAACACATAACCAAGGTGTATTCGATGCTTACACTCCAGAAATTCGTGCAGCTCGTAAATCAGGTGTTATCACAGGATTACCAGATGCTTATGGACGTGGACGTATTATCGGAGACTACCGTCGTGTAGCTTTATACGGGGTAGATCGTTTAATGGCTGAAAAATTAAAAGACCATAACAACACTTCACGTGTAATGGACGAAGAAAACATTCGTTTACGCGAAGAAATTTCTGAACAATACCGTGCTTTAAATGAATTAAAACAAATGGCAGCAAAACATGGTTTCGATATCTCTAAACCAGCAACAACTGCTAAAGAAGCTGTTCAATGGTTATACTTCGGATACTTAGCAGCAATTAAAGAGCAAAATGGTGCTGCGATGTCTTTAGGACGTACTTCTACATTCTTAGATATCTACATTGAACGTGACTTACAAAACGGTGTAATCACTGAAGAAGAAGCACAAGAGATCATGGACCACTTCGTAATGAAATTACGTTTAGTTAAATTCTCTCGTACTCCAGATTACAATGAATTATTCTCAGGAGATCCAACTTGGGTAACTGAATCAATTGCTGGTATGTCAACTGATGGATTCCCATTAGTAACTAAAAACTCATTCCGTGTATTACACACATTAGATAACTTAGGACCAGCTCCAGAACCAAACTTAACAGTATTATGGTCAACTAAATTACCTCAAGGATTCAAAGAATACTGTGCAAAAATGTCAATCAAAACTTCAGCTATCCAATATGAAAATGATGACATCATGCGTCCAATCTACGGTGATGACTATGCAATTGCATGTTGTGTATCACCAATGAAAGTTGGTAAACAATTACAATTCTTCGGTGCACGTGCTAACTTAGCAAAAGCATTATTATATGCAATCAACGGTGGTAAAGATGAAAAATCTAAAGCACAAGTTGGACCACACTGGGCACCAATTACTGATGAAGTATTAGATTACAACAAAGTAATGGAACGTTACGATGAAGTAATGGAATGGTTAGCAGATTTATATGTTAATACATTAAATATCATCCACTATATGCATGACAAATATAGCTATGAGCGTATTGAAATGGCGTTACACGATACAGATGCAGAACGCGTTTCAGCAACAGGTATCGCTGGATTATCAGTAGTAGCTGACTCATTATCAGCTATCAAATATGCAAAAGTTAAACCAATTCGTGATGAATTCGGTGTTGCAGTTGACTTCGAAGTTGAAGGAGACTTCCCTAAATACGGAAATAATGATGATCGCGTAGACCAAATCGCAGTAGACGTTATGTCATCATTCATGACAAAAGTCCGTAAACATAAACCATACCGTGCAAAATTACAAACTCAATCTATCTTAACTATCACATCAAACGTTGTATACGGTAAGAAAACAGGAACAACTCCATGTGGTCGTAAAGCAGGTGAGCCATTTGCACCAGGTGCAAACCCAATGCATGGACGTGACTCTCACGGAGCAATCGCTTCAATGTCATCAGTAGCAAAATTACCATTTGAATCTGCACAAGATGGTATCTCAAATACATTCTCATTAGTACCTAAATCATTAGGACGTACAGATGAAGAGCGTAATAGAAACTTAGTAGCAATTATGGATGCTTATGTTGCTAAAAAAGGACATCACTTAAATATCAACGTATTTAACCGTGATACTTTATTAGATGCAATGGAACACCCAGAGAAATACCCACAATTAACAATTCGTGTATCTGGTTACGCTGTAAACTTCATTAAGTTAACACGTGCTCAACAATTAGATGTAATCAACCGTACAATGCACGAAAAAATGTAATTTGTGAATATGAGAAGATAAGGTGATTAGTATGAATGGATATGTACACTCAGTAGAATCTTTCGGAACAGTTGATGGCCCAGGACTTAGATTTATTGTCTTTGTCCAAGGATGCGGACTCCGATGCGCATATTGCCATAATCCTGATTCATGGAAAATGAAAGAGGGAAAAGTAACGGAAGTTTCTGAAATTGTATCAGAATTAATTAAATATAAAGAATTCTTCGAAGCTTCTGGTGGAGGAATAACAGTAAGTGGTGGAGAACCTTTATTACAAATGGAATTCGTTACAGAACTATTTAAAGAGTGTAAAAAACATGGTATTCATACTAACATCGATACTTCTGGAGATCTGAAGTTTAATACTGAAGAACGTAAACAACAATTAAAAGAGCTATTAGCTGTCACTGACATGCTAATGCTCGATATTAAAATGTTTGATGCACAAAAGCATAAACAATTAACTGGAAAAGACAACGCACACATATTAGAATTTGGTCGTCTAGTCTCTGATGCTGGCATTCCAATGTGGATTCGTCGAGTTCTAGTACCAGGACTAACAGATGATGAAGAGGATCTACAAAAAACTGCCGAATACATAAAAACTCTGAAAACAGTTGAAAAAATCGAAGTTTTACCATATCACAGTATGGGTGAATACAAGTGGAAACAACTAGGATATGATTATCCATTAGACGGACAACTCCCACCAAGCGACGAACTTGTTAAACATGCAGAAGAAATTTTAGGTAAAGCTTTATAAAAAACAAAAAACTAGTTTCCCTTTTTGGAAGCTAGTTTTTTGTTTTTTTAATAGAATATAAGAGAAAAAGAAAACTGTGGATAACTATCGGAAGTAGTTATCCACAGTTTTTTAATAATTCTCTAAACGAATTTCAAAATGAGATTGATCATTTGAGCAAA
>JAUMTV010000050.1 GCA_030531025.1 Turicibacter sp. | reverse complement strand
ATGATTGCCGTATTCTTGCGTTAAAAGATGAGAGAGGTAAGAGACTGCTTTTTAGACTCTTGCAACTAAGGTGGTACCGCGTAATTTACGTCCTTAGAATAGAAATATTCTAAGGACTTTTTTGTTAGCTTGACTAAATTGCTACGAAATTTTTAGCAGGACTAGGTTAGTTGTTTTTCTTGAATAAAGTGAAGGTTAGAGCAACTATATCATTTAGGATACTCATAACGTTAGCGAAGTGTCATTCATGAGTCTTTTAAGAGAGGTGTGAGTTGAACTGAATGATTTTTCTTACCCTCATCTTTATTTAAAAGAATAGGATATAGGTTTATGGAATTTAATCCATTATTTTGTATTAATGAATAATTTATATTAATTAGTCACAAATTATTCATAATATTTGATTTTATTTTAGTGAAGAGTTTTCTTAATCATTTAAGAAAAGAAGGAGTCATTTAACTTTTCTTAATGAACAGTAGACTCAGCTACAAATTTAAGATTACCCCAGCAGTGGAGGATACCTGCTTCGCAGGCCGGGGGCCCCGGAGGTAAAGTTATGGCATTTGATCACAAACAGATTGAACAAAAGTGGCAAAATTATTGGCTACAAAATAAGACATTCAAAACGTCTGAAGATAAGTCAAAACCTAAGTATTATGCATTAGATATGTTCCCTTATCCGTCTGGAGCGGGACTTCACGTCGGTCACCCAGAAGGATATACAGCAACTGATATTGTTTCTCGTATGAAACGTATGCAAGGATATCGTGTCTTACATCCAATGGGATGGGATGCATTCGGTTTACCAGCTGAGCAATATGCATTAAATACAGGAAATGACCCTCGTGAATTTACGGATATTAACATTAATACATTCCGTAAACAAATTCAATCATTAGGATTCTCATATGATTGGGATAAAGAGTTAAATACAACAGATCCAAAATATTATAAATGGACACAATGGATTTTTACACAATTATATAACATGGGGTTAGCTGAAATTAAAGATATTGAAGTTAACTGGTGTGAAGGTTTAGGAACAGTTTTAGCAAATGAGGAAGTTTTAAATGTTGATGGGAAAATGGTTTCTGAACGTGGAGAACATCCTGTCATCAAGAAACCAATGAAACAATGGGTGCTTAAAATTACACATTACGCTGAACGATTACTTGAAGATTTAGATGGATTAGATTGGACAGAAAGCATTAAAGATATGCAACGTAACTGGATCGGTAAGAGTGAAGGTGCGTTAATTAACTTTAAAGTTAATGGAACAGATCATTCATTTGATGTATTTACAACACGTCCTGATACGGTATTCGGTGTAACATATGTTGTTTTAGCACCAGAACATCCACTAGTAAATGAAATTACAACGCCTGAATGTAAAGAAGCGGTTGTTGCTTATCAAGAAGCTGCAAAAGCGAAATCTGATTTAGAGCGTACAGAATTAAATAAAGAAAAATCAGGTGTGGCAACAGGAGCTTACGCGATTCATCCAATTACAGGAGCTCAAGTACCAGTTTGGATTGGAGATTATGTATTAGCAAGCTACGGAACAGGAGCTGTTATGGCGGTCCCTGCACACGATGAGCGTGACTATGAATTCGCTAAAAAATATGACTTAGCAATTAAACAAGTGATTGAAGGAGATATTACAGAAGGTGCCTTCACTGGAGACGGTGCGCATATCGAATCAGACTTCATTAATGGAATGAACAATGTAGAAGCTAAAGCTGCTGTTATTGAATGGTTAGAAGCAAATGGTGCTGGATCTCGTAAAGTTAACTATAAATTACGTGACTGGTTATTCTCTCGCCAACGTTATTGGGGAGAACCATTCCCAGTGATTATGTGGGAAGATGGAACAATGTCTGTTCTTGAGGCGGATCAATTACCACTTGAATTACCAGTGATGGATAACATCAAACCATCTGGAACAGGTGAATCTCCACTTGCGAATGCAACAGAATGGTTAGAAGTTGTACGTGAAGACGGAGTAAAAGGTCGTCGTGAAACAAATACAATGCCACAATGGGCTGGAAGCTGCTGGTATTACATTGGTTACATCTTAAAACAAGGTGAAGACTATGTTGGATTAAATACAGAAGAAGCAAAACAATTATTAAAAGAATGGTTACCAGTTGATTTATACATCGGTGGAGCAGAGCATGCTGTATTACACTTATTATACGCTCGCTTCTGGCACAAAGTATTATTCGATTTAGGAATTGTTGAAACAAAAGAACCATTCCAACGTTTATTCAACCAAGGAATGATCTTAGGTGAAAATAACGAGAAAATGTCTAAATCTAAAGGTAACGTAGTTAACCCAGATGATATCGTTGAATCACATGGTGCAGATACATTACGTTTATACGAAATGTTCATGGGACCACTTGATGCAGCTATTGCTTGGTCAACTGAAGGATTAGATGGAAGCCGTCGTTTCTTAGATCGTGTTTGGCGTTTATTCGTGACTCCAGAGCACACATTAGCCGAAAAAGTAGTCGCTGAAAACGATGGAAAATTAGATAAGGTTTATCATGAAACAGTGAAGAAAGTAACCGAAGATTATGAAAAATTAAGCTTCAATACAGCTATCGCTCAAATGATGATCTTTATCAATGAATCATACAAAGCAACAAGCATTCCACGTGAATATGCAGAAGGATTCGTTAAATTATTAAATCCAATCGCACCTCATATGACAGAAGAAATCTGGTCAGTACTTGGGCATGAAGGAACGATTTCATACGAAACATGGCCAACATATGATGAGTCAAAATTAGTATCTGATACAATCACGATTATTGCTCAAGTTAATGGTAAATTACGTGCTCGTATCGATGTGCCTGCAAGTATTTCAAAAGATGAGATGTTAGATGTAGCAATGGCGCATGAAAATGTTCAAAACTTCGTAACTGGAAAAGAAATTGTCAAAACAATTGCTGTTCCAGGAAAATTAGTTAACATCGTTGTTAAGTAATGAAAATAGATTGAAAACTCACGGTTTAAATCGTGAGTTTTTCTTTTGACTGATAATTAGATATTTTAATTAAGTTATAAGAGGATAGGGAGGAGTATAACGAAAAGAATATATTGTTTTAAGTAGGAATAAGCTTAAACCGAGAGTGATGAATTGAGCGCTAATTTATTTCGTGAGGTTAGAGATAATTGATGTCGGTGTTTGGATAGAAGGCGGAGATTATTTAGTCTTTGCTGATTTTCAATTACGGATTAACATAAAAGATATGTTATCAAGGTTACGCTTGAATCGTTTAAAATAAGTTCTGTATTATCATAAGGTGAGACGCCCATGGGTTATCAAGCGATTAGAAGAGTTTGGAATAGAGAAAAAAGGTAGTTGTACTCAAGAACCATCGTCAAGTTCGAGCGTTTTTGAATTCATGCGAATAAGATAAAAGGTCATCAGCTAATTACAACTGATGACCTTTTAAACTATTTATTTTTTAGGTGTTAAGATGTATTCGTGGATGTAGTGAGCGACTCCGCTTTCTTTGTTAGATTTCGTTGTTGTGTTAGCAACTGCTTTTAGTTTGTCAATGGCGTTATCCATGGCAACACCTGTTCCAGCGTAAGTTAACATTTCGATGTCATTGTCTCCATCTCCGAAGGCAATAATATCTTTTTGTTCGATGTTGAAATATTTAGCTAATTTTTCGATCGCGGTTGCTTTGTTTGTATCTGATTTGAACACTTCAATAATATTTTTA
The DNA here is from genome assembly GCA_030531025.1 of Turicibacter sp. The sequence continues at coordinate 20,105 of JAUMTV010000050.1, read as the reverse complement.
TTGTCTCCATCCCAGTTACGACAAGTAATGATGTTTCCATAGTTTTCACGTAAGAAATCCATGACTTTTTCTGTATAGCCATCTTTTGCTTCTAGTAAGAATCCGTTTGGATGTTCATCTAACGTTTCTTTAAATGGCCCGTATTTGACAGATGTACATGTTTCAATATGGAACCATTCGCGGACTGTATCACCTTGGTTTAACACATATAAATGATCTTTGTATTCGCAGAATGCATTGACAATGTAATCTTTTAATTCTGAGTCGAATAAAGTAACAATCACTTCAGTTGGGATTTGAGCTACAATATCTTCAAAGCTTTCATCTTCAGGATGATGTATATATGCCCCATTAAAGTTAATAATAGGTGTATCTAGACCTAATTCTTTATAGAAGTGTAATGAAGCACGTGCTGGGCGTCCTGTGGCAATGACCACGATATGTCCTGCTTCTTTAGCTGCGATTAACGCTTCTTTTGTTTTAGGGTCAAGTGTTTCCCAATTTTGTAATGCTGTTCCATCTAAATCTGTTACAATTAATTTCTTTGTTTCCATTGAAACACCTCCGGTTTATTATAATAGCATAGATAGAGAACATGTCAAATGAACTTGTAAGGTTACGAGGTAATTCGTGCCACTTGATTAGTATTTGATGCATACAAAATAATAAACGTTAACACTAGAAAAATATTAGCACTCTTGTTGACTGAGTGCTAAAAGGGTGGTATGATTAAGTCATCATCATAGATGATATAGAAATGGAGTGAGTTTGATGAACATTAATAAAATGACTGAAAAGTTACAACAAGGTTTAGTCAATGCACAGTCTCTTGCAACTTCATTACAACATCAAGAGATTGATACCCCGCATTTACTAAGTGTGTTATTACAAGACCATGACGGATTAGCTGCACGTGTCTTTACGAAGGCAGGTTATCCGATTCAAGATATATTACAAGAATTAAAACAAATTTTAGATAAGAAACCATCAGTGACAGGGGCAACGGGGGATCCTTATGTATCAGCGGATTTAAACCGTGCCTTATTAAAAGCTGATGATTATGCTCGTGCTTGGAAAGATGATTATTTATCAATTGAGCATGTGCTACTTGCGATGCTTGAGTCAAAAGACTATCAAATGAAGCAATTAATTAAAAAACATCAAATTAACGAAAAACATTTAAAAGAAATTATTTCACAGATAAGGGGGAATTCACGCGTGATGACTCAAAATCCAGAAGCAACTTATGAAGTATTAGAAAAATACGGACGCGATTTAGTCGAAGATGTCAAAGCAGGTAAAATTGATCCGGTTATTGGACGTGATGAAGAGATTCGTCGTGCGATTCGTATTTTATCTCGTAAAACAAAAAATAATCCAGTTTTAATTGGTGAACCAGGTGTTGGTAAAACGGCGATTGTTGAAGGATTAGCTTGGCGTATCGTTCGTCAAGATGTTCCAGAAAGCTTAAAAGATAAAGTGATTTTTGAATTAGATTTAGCAGCGTTAGTTGCTGGTGCAAAATATCGTGGTGAATTTGAGGAACGTTTAAAAGCTGTTTTAAATGAAGTAAAAAATAGTGATGGACGTATTATTTTATTTATTGATGAAATTCATACAATTGTTGGAGCAGGTCGTACGGATGGTGCGATGGATGCAGGTAACTTATTAAAACCATTATTAGCACGTGGTGAGTTACACTGCATTGGAGCAACAACGTTAAAAGAATATCGTGAGTATATTGAAAAAGACCCAGCATTAGAACGACGTTTCCAAAAAGTTCAAGTTAATGAACCGACAGTTGAAGATACAGTTTCAATCTTACGTGGATTAAAAGATCGATTTGAAGTTCACCACCGTGTTAGTATTTCTGACCGTGCGATTGTAGCAGCAGCTTCATTATCAGATCGATATATTACAGATCGTTTCTTACCGGATAAAGCCATTGATTTAATTGATGAAGCTTGTGCAACGATTCGTACAGAAATTGACTCTTTACCAGAAGAAGTCGATCGTATTAGCCGTCGTGTGACACAGCTTGAAATTGAAGAAGCGGCACTTAAAAAAGAAAAAGATGAAAATAGTAAACAACGCTTAGAAGCGTTACAAAAAGAGCTAGCAAACTTAAAAGATGAATTAAACGTTTTAAAATTACAATGGGAAAAAGAAAAACAAGCCATTCATGGTGTAGCTGACCTTAAAAAAGAATTAGAAGGTGCTCGCCGTGCGTTAGAAGATGCACAAGCACGTGGTGAATATGAAAAAGCAGCGGAATTACAATACGGAAAAATTCCAAGCTTAGAAAAACAAATTGCTGAAGTTGAAGCGATGCAACGTGATGAATCAGGAAAAGAAACTCGCTTACTTCGTGAAAATGTAACAGAAGAAGAAATTGCGGAAATTATTTCACGTTGGACAGGTATTCCAATTGCAAAACTTGTTCAAGGTGAGCGTGAAAAATTATTAAACTTAAAACAAGAATTAAAACGTCGTGTCATGGGACAAGATGATGCGATTGATTTAGTTGGGGATGCGATTATTCGTGCTCGTGCTGGAATTAAAGATCCACATCGACCAATCGGTTCATTCTTATTCTTAGGACCAACTGGGGTTGGTAAAACAGAAATTGCGAAAGCTTTAGCAGAATTTTTATTCGATAGTGAAGAACATATCGTTCGTATTGATATGAGTGAATACATGGAAAAACATGCAGTTTCTCGTTTAGTCGGAGCGCCTCCAGGTTATGTTGGATATGAAGAAGGCGGGCAATTAACGGAAGCGATTCGCCGTAAACCATATTCAATTGTGTTATTAGATGAAATTGAAAAAGCTCATCCAGATGTTTTCAATATTTTATTACAAATTCTTGATGATGGACGTATTACTGATTCACAAGGTCGTACAGTTGACTTTAAAAATACGATTATCATTATGACATCAAATATTGGATCACATATCTTACTTGAAAATTCTGATTTTGAACAAGCACAAGAACAAGTGTTAGAAGTTTTACGTGATTACTTCAAACCAGAATTATTAAACCGTATTGATGAAATCATTACATTCAATCCGTTATCAGAATCAATTATTTATCAAATCGTTGATAAATTTATTGCTCAGTTAAATGCTCGTTTAGCTGAACAACGTATTACGGTTCGTTTAACAGATGCTGCACATGCTTATGTTGCTGAAGCGGGATTTGATTCAGTATATGGTGCACGTCCATTAAAACGATTTATCCAACGTACACTTGAGACTAAAATTGCTCGTGCGTTAATTGCAGGAGAAATTGAAATGGATACAACGGTTGTTGTTGATGCAGTAGATGGTGAAATCGTCTTATCATACGAAAAAGAATAATATAAAAGTTCATTGGGCTTTTGGCTTAATGAACTTTTTTTCGTTTTGTGTTTATTAAAAATTTTTTGAAGGATTAGATTTAAGATAATTTTAAGGTACAGGTGATAGACTACAATTAACATCATTTGGATGAGAGAAAGATGGGGGTCAGTAGTATTAGTTTTATTAAAAAATATGAAATCATTAGGAGGACGTTATGAAAAAAGGTAGTCATCAAAAAGTTTCAAAAGTTGCAGTAGGATTATATGTTTTATCACTTTTTATGCTAGGAATTACAGGATACTATGTCTACACATGCTATACATATGTCGCATCAATTGTCGAACAAGGATTTGTTATTTCTGAAAATTTAACGGATACGATTAGCTATTATATTTCAAGTATTGCACCGTATGCCTTTTATACGATTTGTTTAGGAGCTATTGGATATGTCATTCAAAAAGTAGATAAAATTGTTATCCCACAACCTACGGAAGTAGTAGAAGTGGAACAGGTTTTAGAAGAAACAGTAGAGAGGGATACAGATTATGAAGCATTGGTAAATGAATTATCAGCAGAATAAGAACTACAAATTTAGTTAATTAAACTATAGTTCACAAATGTGGAGAGAGTATATATAGAAATAGAAATGTATTTCATCATTTTATAACACTCTTGGTTGTAAAGTCGCTTTAATACTAAGACAGACTATCCCCCAGCTAAAAATTTTCCAATATGAAAAACTTATCTGGACTTATATATTTTAGGAAAAATTATTTTTCATGCTAAGTTGATTAGTATCTTTAATAAAAAAACACCTGATGAATGATAAATTAGAAATTAATTTATTTATTGATTCAGGTGTTTTTTTGGTGCCTTTTTCTAGAGAAGACATTAACTAAGGAAAACAGTCTTTTTGAAATAATGAACTTCTTTTTTCATACATCAGATAAACTAGAAACCGGTTACATCGAGGTGCATGACAAAAATAGACAAATTCCAACTAAGTGAAAGCGTTATGTTTTGGTTGCCAATTAAATGAGGGGGGATTAGATGCAGTACGTAAAGAGATGGAAAAAATACATTGCAAGTTTCTTAGCATTAGCGATGCTGATTTCAAATTTTACACCATCATTGCAAACGATTTTTGCGCAAAATAATGGTGAAGAGGTGAGTATCAGCGAGTTAGTACAAACTGAAGAACAGTTAGAAAAAAATCAACTAGAAATAACACCTGATGAAAGTAGTGAAATAGAGAATATTGAGCAGACTTATACTTTAACGATTCATTATAATCGTAACAATCAAGATTATGAGGGATGGAGTATTCATACGTGGTCAACAGGTGTGAACGATGGAGATTACGAGTTTACTTCAGAAGATGATTTTGGTAAGATAGCAACCATTGAAGTGAAAGAAGGTTCAACTGTTGGTTATATTATTAAAAAAGGTGATTGGGAAGATAAGAATCACAGTGCTGATCAAATGATTCAGGTCAATGAAGACATGGAGATATGGGTGACAGAAGGGCAAAATGGTTATACCGATTATAAACCAAATTTAGATGCACTTGATGAAACACCAATAGATCTTGTCGTTCATTATGAACGAGAGAATAATGATTACGAAAACCTTAAATTATATACTTGGGGTACAGGGAGTGAAGCACATCAAGACTTTGATTATGAAGATTCTTATGGGAAGACAAAATTATTTTCATTTGAAAGCTTACAAGATATAAAAGATTTCGGATTTATTATTTATGAAGAAATTGAAGGTCAAGAATGGCATGAGAATAAAGATGGGGGCGATAAAAAGGATATTAATATTGATAATCTAAAGTTGATTAACAATATTGATCGATATGTGTCTCATATTTATGTTAAACAAGGTTCAGATCAGATTCATTATGAAAACCCAAATAAAGAAACAGGTGCTTATTCAACGGTAACTCTTCATTTCAATCGTCAAGATCAAGATTATACAAACTGGGATGTTTGGACATGGGGGACAGGTTCTGAAGATGGAGCACATGCATTTGAATATGAAGATGATTTTGGACGTGTTGTTGAGATTAAAGTGAAAACAGGAAATACGCTTGGCTATATTGTTCGAAAATCAGATTGGTCAGAAAAAAATCATGAAGAGGATCAAACACTTAAAGTTTTAGCTGATACTGAAATTTGGGTTAATAAAGGCCAAAATGGATTTGATGCTGTTGGTCCTAGTGGGAATCGTATTGAATTACCTGAAGATGAATTTATTGATGTAGTTCCAGATGAAGAAGCAGAGTTACAAGTCTTTGTTCATTATTATCGCTATTTAGAAGATTATAAAAATTGGAATGTTTGGGCGTGGGGAGATGGTCAGGAAGGATATGGCTATCCATTTACAGAAACGGATGAGTATGGGAAAGTAGCTAAAATTAATTTGAAAGATTTAAATGATATTGAAAAGCTTGGCTTTATTATTCGTAAAGGGGATTGGGCAGCAAAAGATATTGATAAAGATCGTTTTATCGATTTAACGAAAGCAACAGAAGTTGATGGAAAGAAACAACTTCATGTTTATTTACTGCAGGGAGAAGCAATGGTTTACTATACGTCTGAGGTTGATAAAACACCAGCTTTAAGTGGGGCAACATTTACAGATTTAAATGCATTAAAAGTGACAGCTCCTATTCCGTTTGAGGATACAGAAGGAGTGGTTTTTACAGACAAAGAAGGAAATGAATTAGAGATTGAAACAGTTGAGTTAAGTAAGGATAAAACATGGCTTAATGTAACGCTTAAAGATGATATTGGAATGGGAGAAATATACTATATTCAAAAAACAGGATTTAGAGCACCTGTTGTTGTTCAATATTATGGAGTTTATGATAGTGAAGTCTTCAATGAGTTATTTTACTACGATGGAGATGATTTAGGAGCAAATTACAGTTCGTCTTCAACGACGTTTAAAGTTTGGGCACCAACGGCATCAGAAGTTAGTTTACAACTTTACCGTACGGGTCATAACGATGATTTATATAAAGAAACAGTGATGACAAAAGGTGATAAAGGGGTTTGGGAATTAAAAGTTGATGGAGATTTAAATGGTGTTTATTATACTTATAAGGTCACGGTTGGAGCGAACACTGAAGTTGCAGTCGATCCATACGCTCGTACGGTTGGGGTGAACGGAATGAGAGGGATGGTCGTTGATTTAGAATCTACAAATCCAAGTAATTGGTCAAGTGATGTAAGTCCTGATTTTAGTGGGGATATTACTGATGCTATCATTTATGAATTACATATTCGTGATTTATCAAGTGCAGCTAACTCAGGAATAAAAAATGCTGGAAAATATTTAGGGTTAACAGAAACAGGAACAGTGAATGATGAAGGGTTAGCAACTGGCTTGGATCATATTAAGGAAATGGGCATTACTCATCTTCATTTATTACCAGCCTTTGACCATCGCTCAATTGACGAAACAAAATTAGATGAAGCCCAATTTAACTGGGGGTATGATCCACAAAACTATAATTCACCTGAAGGTTCTTATTCAACAGATCCTTATAACGGTGAAGTTCGAGTCAATGAATTTAAGCAAATGGTTCAAGCTTTACATGAAAATGGAATTCGTGTGGTGATGGATGTAGTTTATAATCATACAGGAGCCACAGCAGATTCTGATTTTAATAAAATTGTACCAGGTTATTACTATCGCCAAAATGAAGACGGATCTTTTTCAAATGGTTCAGGTTGTGGAAATGAAACAGCATCTGAACGTTTAATGATGCGTAAATTTATGATTGATTCAGTTACTTACTGGGCCACTGAGTATAATATTGATGGATTCCGCTTTGATTTAATGGCATTACATGATGTAGAAACGATGAATGCATTAGAAGAAGCATTACATGAGATTGATCCAAGTATTATTATTTATGGTGAAGGTTGGACAGGTGGAGGATCACCACTACAAGATGAAGAAGCAGCCTATAAAGGAAATGCAAAAGAGACACCAAATATCGCTTATTTTAATGATGACATGAGAGATGCGGTAAAAGGAAATGTCGGAAATGACTGGGAAGCTGGTTATATTAACGGAAATACGACAGATTATTTTTATGAACGCTTGAAATTTGGAATTGTTGGTTCTGCTTATCATAGTCAAGTCGGTGGGGAATGGAAAGATCGTGATTGGGCAGCTAATCCAAGTCAATCAATTTCTTATGTGTCAGCGCATGATAATAATACGTTATACGATAAACTGCTTGGAGTTGAGAAAGCAGCTAATGGTGACACATCAAATGACTATATTAAGATGCTTCAAAAACAAGCGAATGCCATTGTTTTAACAGGACAAGGGGTACCATTTTTACACGCCGGAGTTGAAATGATGCGATCAAAAGATGGGAATCATAATTCTTATAATAGTTCGGATGAAGTGAATCAAATTGATTGGTCGCTAAAATCAGAAAATCAAGATGTTGTTGATTATTATAAAGGATTAATCGAGCTTCGTAAATCGAATGCGGCCTTCCGTATGATGACACAAGAAGAAGTTCAAGAAAATTTAAACTTTGCTGAAAAAACTGATGAAGAAGTTTTATCCTTTACATTAAATAGCTATGAAGATTCAGCTGAGAAAATTGTTGTTATTCATAATGTATCAGACGAGAACAAAACAGTCTCTTTAGAAGAAAGTGGTAAATGGTCAATTGTTGTAAATGGTGAAGAAGCAGGAGTTAAAGAACTAGACGTGGTTCAAGGAAATGAAGTTGAGGTAACGCCACACTCTTCATATGTGTTAATGTTAAACTATACAGAACCAACTGAACCAGATGTACCAAAACCAGATGAACCAGGAACAACTGAACCAGATGCACCAAAACCAGATGTACCAGAATCAGATAATACAAATCCAACTGAACCTGATAAAGATAATTCAGAAACAAATAAACCAGAAGCTACTCGTCCGCAAACAGGGATTAACTATCTTGCGAGTATAGGAATCGGAAGTTTGCTGATCATTGGTGGAAGTCTTGTTTATTATTTTGAAAGAAAAAAGAAAATGAAATAAATAATAAAAACTATCTCCATTAAGAGATAGTTTTTTTCATAAAAGATATTTGAAAAATAGTTCGAGTTCCGTCTTCCAAAAAATGTAAAAGAGTGTATAATGAATAATTGGTGGTTACTTTTTTATGAAAGGGGGCGAGTCTGATGATTGTATTTATTCATCAAAATCGATTTAATTTTAATGAGGTGAGGGCTTTTTAAAGAGGAACTTCGCTTCACTAGGGAGTTGTGAGAATATGTAAGGTTTATAAAGGATAATTAAGCGACGAGTTATAAATGAGTCGGAGTTATAGACTACTAGGGGAAGTCAGGTGAATTTAGTGAATGAATTAAAGAGTATTTATCGTTGGCTTGAAGGGCAGCGATTAAAAGTTCTAGGCGCATTAATTGCGACAGCTTGTGGGATTGTTTTCTCAACATTAATTCCACTAGTCAATCAAACAGCCATTGATATGGTTATTAAACAGACAACAGAAGGAAATCAAACGATTATTTCATCAATTGTGTTATCTGTTTCAACGTTTCAAGGGCAATTATTAATGTGTGGTTTTTTAATTATTATGTTTACGATCATAAATGCTTTATTTAACTTTTTAAAAGCAAGATGGTCAGCAGAAGCTTCTGAAGATTTAGCTAAAAACTTGAAAAATCGAATGTATAACCATATTCAACAGTTACCATTTATGTATCATAAACGTGTTGAAACAGGGGATTTAATTCAACGTTGTACATCAGATATTGATACGATTCGTCTATTTTTATCGTCACAATTAGTGGAGATGGGGTATTCAATTTTAATTTTTGTGATTATTTTTACTTTTATGGTAACACTCAATGTGAAATTTGCATTAGTCAGTGTATGTATTACACCTGTTCTTTTCATTTTTTGCTTTATTTTCTTTAAAAAAGTTAGAAAATCATTTAAAGAGGCAGATGAGGCAGAAGCACGAATGTCAACGATGATTCAAGAAAACTTAACCGGAGTCCGTGTCGTACGTGCCTATTGTAATCAAGAATATGAAATTGAGCAATTTGAAAAGCGAAATGCAGATTATCGTGCGAAAAGTTATGTGATGACAAAATTGAATGCTTTGTTTTGGTCAACTTCTGATTTCTTAAGCTTTTTTCAAATTGCAATTACGGTCATTTATGGAGCATATTTAACGATTAATCAAGAAATTTCGCTTGGAACACTGCAAGCTTTTATTTCTTACGAAGCGATGATTATTTGGCCAGTTCGCCAACTAGGCCGAATTTTAACTGATTTAGGGAAAACAACCATTTCAGCTAAGCGTATTAATGAAGTCTTAAGTGAACCCATTGAATTTGAAGAAGAGTTACAAAAACCTGAAATTAAAGGGACGATTGAGTTTAATCATATCGGGTTTGAATACGAAGATCATGACCGAATCTTAAAAGATATTACTTTCACAGTTGAACGTGGTCAAACCATTGCGATTATCGGTCGAACAGGATCAGGAAAAACAACATTGATGAACTTATTAATGCGTCTATATGACTATACAGAGGGGTCAATTAAAATTGATGGGATTGAGTTAAATCAAATTGATAAAAAATGGATTCGAAGTCATGTTGGAGCTGTTTTACAAGAGTTATTCTTATACTCGAAAACGATTAAACAAAACATCGCTATCGCCAAAAAAGACGCGATGGATGAGGAAATTCATAGTGTGGCACAATTAGCCTCTGTTCATCATGTCATTGAAGAATTTAAAGAAGGTTACGACACTATCGTTGGAGAACGTGGCGTGACCTTATCCGGGGGACAAAAACAACGTGTTGGAATTGCACGTGCACTAATTAATGAATGTCCTATTTTAATTTTTGATGATTCATTGAGTGCTGTTGATACAGAAACAGATATTGTTATCCGTAAAGCGTTAAAAGAACGATCAAAAGATGTGACAACCTTTATCGTCGCCCATCGTGTGAGTACAGTAAAAGATGCGGATCAAATTATCGTTTTAGATCATGGACGTATTATACAAAAAGGGACACATGATGAGTTAATTCATCAAGACGGGCTGTACCAAACATTTTGGAAAATCCAAAATGAAAAAGAAGCTGAAGTTTTAAGTCTCGTTGAGCAAGGAAGTGGGGTGTAAGTATGGCAAATGAATTCGAAGAAGTCGAATATACGAAGGCCGACTTAACAATTTGGAAAAAAGTTTTATCCTATGTGAAAAACGATGAACGTGATGTCATTTTACTGTGTTTATCAGCTATAACATTAGCCGTTTTAGATACGGTTTATCCGAGATTAAATGGGATAGTCATTGATCAATATGTTATTCCGAAAAATATAAGCGGCTTACCACAGTTTGCTTTCATTTATCTTGTGGTGATTGCTTTGTTTGGATTTATCGTTTGGTCATTTATTTTATTATCTGACCGATTACAATTAAGCATTAGTTATAAAATTAGAAAAGCCGCTTTCAAAAAACTACAGGAATTATCCTTTTCCTTTTATGATACTTCTTCTGTTGGATGGTTACTTTCACGATTAACATCAGATACGAATCGAATTGGTGGAATTTTATCGTGGGGATTAACTGATGCGATTTGGGGAATTTTAGTGATGATTTTTGTTACCATTTCAATGTTTTTAATGAATTGGAAGCTTGCCTTAATTACAATCGCAGTTTTACCGATCCTTGCGGTTGTGAGTTATATTTTCCAGACGCGTATTTTAAAACAATATCGTCAAGTACGTAAGATGAACTCAAAAATTACAGGAGCTTTTAATGAAGGAATTACCGGGGCCGTCACTACGAAAACATTAGTAACTGAAGAAGATAATTTAGAAGAATTTTCACACTTAACGAAAGAGATGCGTGATGGTTCAGTTCGAGCATCAGTCATTAATGCGATTTATTATCCCATTATTGTAGCGCTTGGAAGTATCGGAGTCGCTTTAATTATTAATGTTGGGGGAATGGATGTCTTTAATGGGGATTTATCTTATGGTGATTTAGTTGTGTTCATTTCTTATGCCACTTTATTTTATGATCCAATCCGTACGATTGCGAACTTGCTGACTCGTTTTCAAGATGCACAAGCATCAGCTGAACGTGTTATTTCATTAATTAATACTGAATCTGATATTGTCGATCGTCCAGATGTCATTGAAAAGTATGGACAAATTGGAAACTTGAAAAAAGAAAATTGGGAATCGATTAAGGGGGATATTGAGCTCATTGATGTTGGCTTCCACTATAAAACGGGTGAGAAAGTCATGGAACATCTCAATTTAAAAATTGAAGCGGGAAGTAGTATTGCAATTGTTGGTCCAACAGGGGCAGGAAAAAGTACGATTGTGAATTTAATTTGTCGTTTCTATGAGCCAACGAGTGGACAAATTCTAATTGATGGTGTGGATTATCGTGAACGAACACAAGAGTGGCTACACTCGCATTTAGGATATGTTCTTCAAACACCACAGTTATTTAGTGGAACAATTAAAGATAATATTCGTTATGGAAAATTAGATGCAACAGATGAAGAAATTATAGAAGCAGCTAAGTTAGTTAATGCTCATGAGTTTATTACTCATTATCCGGATGGTTATGATACTGTCATTGGTGAAGGTGGTTCAGGTCTATCAACTGGGCAAAAGCAGCTTATTTCATTTGCACGTGCATTAATTGCCGATCCAGCGATTTTAATTTTAGATGAAGCAACTGCTTCAATTGATATCGAGACGGAAAAATTAATTCAAGATGCCATTCAAGTTTTATTAAAAGATCGAACCAGTTTTATTATTGCGCATCGCTTATCAACGATTGTCAATGCCAATCAAATTTTACTACTTAAAAATGGTGAAATTGCTGAAAAAGGAACACATGCACAGCTGATTGCTCAAAAAGGAGATTATTATCAACTTTACATGGGACAGTTTGAAAAAATTAAATAGTGTCTGATTTATGAAGTAAATAGAAGAGATAGTGTAACTACGCTATCTCTTTTCATTTTTTAATAAAACACCATCGGTATTTAACTTAAAATAAGAAAGCATCAAAATTATTTGTTTCATTATAAATAGTGCAAAATTGTTTATACAATAAAAAAGTTCTGAGCCGATTAGGTCAGAACTTTTTTATTAGATGTATAAGAAAGAAAGTGCAAATGAAATGATAATCATGATAAGGCTAGAACAAAGAAGCTGATTAATATCTTCCCATTTTTGAGATTGTTTATATTCGTAAAATTCTTGAAAGTCGTGATAAATTTTTTCGCCTGTTTCTTCATCATAGTCATTCATTGTATCTGTTGCTTTTTTTAATGCCCAATATTTTGGTAAGAAAAACAGAACGTAACGTTTTGTTTTTTGCCAGGAATATTGAAAGGTATAAAATGTTCCTTTATCAAGAAGCCATTTAAAGCAATAAATGCAAAAGAAAAACAGTGAGACAAGAAATAAAGTATTAATCGCATTTAATAAATTAAAACCTTTCCATATCAAAAAGAAGCATGATAAGCCAATCATCCATAGAATTGACTTAAAAAAAATATGATATTTTTGTAACATGTTCACACCACCTACAATTTTTTACTAATTATATCAAATTTATAATTGGAAGCAAATGTGAAAAAACAAGGTGTTATAAAAATTTTAAAGAGACTATAAAATAATTCACTTATTATGGGTATTTTTGTTCATTTTATACTAAGAAACCAATAAATTACAAAATATAACGCTTACAATTATAAATTAGCATTTACAAATGATAAAGACGGATATAAAATAGTAACAAGTATTCAAAAAAGGATACAAAAAATGCCAAATATGGCAAAAGTGATTTAAGGGGGACAATACATGAATAAGAAATTAGTAAGCATATTTGCTGCTGCTTTCTGTGCATTTGGACTTGTTGCTTGTTCAAGTGGAAATGATGCAGCTGATCAACCAAGTGCAGGAAGTCAAGACACACCGAGCGTGAGTGAGACGGGCTCAAATAAAGTGTTAAAATTATTACAAACATCTAACATTAAATCATTATTACCTTGGCAGGCAACTGACAATGTATCATTCTTAATGTTAGGAAATATCTTAGAAGGTTTAGTTGTCTTTGGGGAAAATGGAGAAATCAAACCTGGGGCTGCTGAGTCATGGGATGTTTCAGAAGATGGATTAACATATACATTCCATTTAAATCAAGATGCTAAATGGGTAAAAGCTGATGGAACAGAAGTTGCGCCAGTAACAGCTCATGACTTTGTTTATTCTTGGACAAAATTAATCGATCCTCAAAGTGGTGCTGAATATAACTTCATGTTAGAAACAGCTGGTGTTGTTGGGGCAAGTGATGCATTAGGACTAGCGTCTAACTTAGTTACTTATAACACAAGTTCAAAAGATTTAGCAGCTTTAAAAGTTGAAGATTATGAAGATGGTGAAACAGGTACAGCACAAGAGCAATATGAAGAAGCTAAAGCAGCTTTAGAAGCATCTGTTGCATCTGCTGAAGAAGCAATTAAAGCATTAGGATTTGCATCGGTTGAAGAAGCAAATACAAACATGCAAACATTAATTGATCAATTAGGATTCAAGGCAATTGATGATTATACTTTTGAAGTAACATTAGCAACACCAACGCCATACTTCTTATCATTAATGGCATTCCCTGCATTCTATCCAGTTAATGAAGCATTCGTTAATGAAGTAACAGAAGATAAATTTGGAACAAGTGTTGATACATTCTTATATAATGGTCCATTCTTATTTACTGAGTGGAAAATTTCAAAAAGCTTCTATTTAACAAAAAATGAATTATACTGGGATGCTGCAAATGTAGCATTGTCAGGAATTGATTTCACAGTTATTGAAGATGTCGATAATAATACTCAAGTTAGCTTATATACAGACGGAACAGTAATGACAGCTGGATTAAGCGGACAAAACGTAGCAACTTACGGATCACGTCCAGATGCAGTTGCGGAAGGTGATGCCGGAGTATTCTACTTAGAAGTTAACCAAGGTAACGGAGCAATGACTCCAGAGATGAAATTATTATCAAATGCTAAAGCTCGTAAAGCAATCAATATGGCAATTGATAAATCATTCATTACAGATGAGGTATTAGCTAATGGTTCAACAGTTGCTGATTACTTAGTACCAAAAGATTTCGTATATGGACCTGAAGGAACTAAGTTTGAAGGACAAGATTTCCGTTCAACTTATGCAGGATTTAATACATATAACGTAGAAGAAGCTAAAAAATTATGGCAAGAAGCAATAGCTGAAACGGGTGTAACTGGTGCGATTGATTTAGAATTATTAATCCAAACTGGAGATACAGCTATTAAAATGGCATCAGCCATTCAAAATGACTTAAACGAAGCATTCGGTGAGTTTGGATTAACTGTAACTGTTCAACCAGTTCCATTCCCAGAAAAATTAGCTCGTGTATCTGCTGGAAACTATGAATTAGCATTCTCAGGATGGTCACCAGACTACGCTGATCCAATGACATTCTTAGATATGTTCGTAACAGGTGGAGGACATAACAACTTAGGGTACTCAAATGCTGATTACGATCAATTAATTAATGATTCAAAATCTGGAGATTTAGCAACTGATTATGAAGCACGTTGGGAAGCGTTAATTAATGCTGAAGAAATTTTATTAGGTGAAGACCAAGCTTTAATTCCTTTATACCAAAAAGGAACTGTAAGCTTACGTTCATTAAACTTAATCAACTACTGGCCACAAGCAGTTGGACCTGACTACTTCTTCAAATGGGTAGACATTAAAGAAAACTAAAAAGAGGTTTTACAAGCATAAGGCTACCTTAGTCTTATGCTTGTTTACCATAAAAAGTCTTTTAAATGAGTATGAGAGTTTTATGAAGTAAATGAATTGAGCAAATGACTTGAATTAAGGTTTTAGCACTCAGTCACCAGATTGAAACATAGCCTTAGCATAAAGCATTGCACATCGTATCACTGTCTAAAAAATAGATTTAAAAAATGACAATTTAATTATTAATTTTTTAAATCTATCTTTTATTCAATACAACAAGAAAACATGAATCAAAGAGAAAGAAAATCCGGAAGGGGAGGTTAATGATGTTTAAGTACATTTTAAAGCGTCTTGGCTATATGCTGGTTACGTTATTTTTAGTTTTAACGGTTAACTTTTTATTACTTCAGTTATTACCAGGAAGCCCATTTGATGGTGAGAAAAAGACTGAGGCTCAAATTGCTATTTTAGAGGAAAAGTATGGGATGAATGATCCGATTCCTGTACAGTATGCAAGGTATATGAAAGGGGTATTCCAAGGGGATTTTGGAACATCATTTAAATTACAAAACCAAGAGGTTACGGAGTTAGTTTTAACACGAATCCCTTATACAATTAAACCGGGAGCATTAGCTCTTGTGATTGGGATAATAATCGGGATTACATTAGGAGCTATCGCTGCTATGAAGCGAAACTCGTGGGCAGATCATACGATTACGATTGTATCAGTACTCGGAGTTTCGATTCCATCATTCGTCTTAGCCGCTTTCTTACAATATTTTATTTGTACAAAATTAGGATGGTTACCAGTTATTTATCAACCAGCTGATGAAATGCGTGGCGTAACGATGTGGGATGAATTTAAATCATTGATTTTGCCAGCTATTTCACTTTCAGTACCAGTAATTGCATCATTAATGCGTTACATGCGTTCAGAATTAATTGAAGTTTTAAATACAGATTATATTTTACTAGCTCGTGCCAAAGGATTAACAAAAGCACAAGTTATTGTGCATCATGCACTTCGTAATGCATTAATTCCAGTTATTACAGTTGTTGGACCGATGGTTGTTTCAATTATGACCGGAAGTTTAGTGGTTGAAAAATTCTTTGGGGTGCCAGGATTAAGTAATTTATTATTAAACTCTGTCACGATGAAGGATCAATTCTTAACGTTAGGAATTGCTTTCTTTTATGCCTTCTTATATGTTATTGTTATTTTAATTATTGACTTATTATACGGTGTCATCGATCCTCGTATCCGTTTAGCTGGAGGTGGAAAATAATGATTTCAAAAAAATATGATCCAACAAAATTTGAATTAGCTACAAAACATCAAGATCAATCTAATGAAATTAAAACAGAGAGTTTAACTTTTTGGCAAGATGCTTGGCGTCGTTTACGTCAAAATAAAGCGGCACTTATTTCAATGTATGCCATTTTAATTTTAGTCGTTTGTTCATTCCTAGCACCAATCATTGGTCCAAAACACTCAAGTGGTGAAGTGGTTAAATATAATCAAACTCCAGTTTTAATTGATCCAGATACAGGAGCAAAAATTGAAAAATCACGCTTAAGTTATTTACCACCACGCGTTCCAGGAATTGAAAAATTAGGTATTTTAAATGGAACAAGTGTTAAAAAAATGACACCGTTTGATTTATTTGTCGGAAATTCATTACCAGGAGAGGTAAGTGCGTTAAACTCAGCTTTAACAAAGGCTGAATTTGTTGAAGCTTTAGGAATTAAGTATCATCCAAATGATTATGACATTATTGAGTGGTCTGGAAAAGGTGAAGATCTGATGATCACGATTCAATTACGTGGAGCATCGTCAACTGAAACAGTACCAGTTACAGACTTAATGAGTCAATATTCGGCATATAGTAACTTAGACTCATTTGAATTAAAATCAACGGAGTTTGATACACAAGGAATTCAGATGATTAAAGTAAATGTTAATGCCTACGTGTTAAAAAATGTTGAACATTTATATTTCTATTTTGGAACAGATGAATTAGGATTCGATGTATGGACACGTTTATGGACAGGAGTTCAAGTATCATTATTAATCGGTCTTTTATCATTAATCGTTGACTTTACACTTGGTATTTTATACGGATCAATCGCTGGATTCTACGGTGGGACAGCGATTGATAACGTCATGATGCGTATTACAGAAATTTTAGGATCTATACCAACAACGGTTATCCTAATTATCTTTATTGCTTCTAAAGATGCAGTACTTTCAGGAATTCAAAATATCTTACACGTTAAATTATCTAACGTCACTGGATCATTTATTATTCTTCTGATGGCGATGAGTTTAACAGGATGGATTTCAGTTGCCCGTGTTGTACGTGCGCAATATTTAAAATTAAAAGATCAAGAGTTCGTAATGGCTTCAACAACACTTGGAGCAAGTAGTACTCGTATTATTTTCAAACATTTATTCCCAAATATTATTGGACAATTAGTTGTTATGGCAACATTCTCAATTCCAGCTGCCATTGCAACAGAAGCGATGTTATCATTCATCGGTTTAGGATTACCAATTCCAATGTCATCATTAGGAGTATTATTAAGTGATGGAACAAGTAAAATGACATTTTATGCTTACTTATTATTTGTGCCAGCATTCTTTATGGTGTATTTAATGTTAGCGATCAATTTATTTGCAAATGGACTTCGTGATGCGTTAGATCCACGTTTACGCGGGAAGTAAGAAGGGGACGGTGAGAAAATCATGAAGAAAATATTAGATGTTAATAATCTGAATATCACATTCGATACATTCGCAGGTCCTGTTTCTGCAGTTCGAGGTGTGAGCTTTACTTTACATGAAGGTGAGACATTAGCAATCGTTGGGGAATCAGGATCAGGAAAATCAGTTGCTTCAAAAGCGATTATGGGGATTTTAGCTGAAAATGGTAGAATTACTGACGGTTCAATGACATATACAAAAGAAAACGGAGAAGAAATCGATTTAGCGAAATTATCAGAGCATGAATATCATACGATTCGTGGAAAAGAAATCGCGATGGTCTTCCAAGATCCAATGACATCATTAAATCCAACAATGACTATTGGAAAACAAATCATGGAACCAATCATGAAACATCAAGGATGCTCAAAATCAGAAGCAAAAGCTAAAGCTGAAGAATTAATCACTCTTGTTGGAATTACAGATGCTGCAAAACGTATGAAACAATATCCACATCAATTTTCTGGTGGGAT
The DNA here is from genome assembly GCA_030531025.1 of Turicibacter sp. The sequence continues at coordinate 1,697 of JAUMTV010000050.1, read as the reverse complement.
GCGTCAACGTATCGTTATTGCTATCGCATTAGCTTGTAATCCACGTGTCTTAATTTGTGATGAGCCGACAACGGCACTTGATGTAACGATTCAAGCTCAAATTTTAGAGCTAATTAAAGATTTACAACAAAAAACAAATGTTGCAGTTATTTTCATTACGCATGACTTAGGAGTCGTTGCTAATGTTGCGGATCGCGTTGCTGTTATGTATGCAGGGCGTGTTTGCGAAATTGGGACGAGCAATGAAGTTTTCTATAATCCGTGCCACCCTTATACATGGGGATTACTTGCATCAATGCCTGACTTAGATACAAGTGATGAACATCTTTATGCGATTCCGGGAACACCTCCTAATCTTTTAACACCACCAAAAGGAGATGCGTTTGCTTTTCGTAGTGAGTATGCTTTAAACATCGACTTTGAAGAACAACCACCAATGTTTAAAGTAAGTGATACACATTATGCGGCAACATGGTTATTACATGAACAAGCACCCAAAGTAACCCCACCTGCTGCAGTATTACGTCTTCGTGCAAAAGGAGGATACACTCATGAGTAATAACGAACGTGAAGTTTTATTAGAAGTTAAAAATTTAAAACAATATTTCAAAATTAATCATCACTTAACAGTTAAGGCGATTGATGATATTTCATTTAAGGTTTATAAAGGAGAGACGTTCGGATTAGTAGGGGAATCTGGTTCAGGAAAATCAACGACTGGTCGTAGTATTATTCGCTTATATCAACCAACATCTGGGGAAGTTATTTTTAAAGGCAAAAATATTGCTAAAAAGTTATCGAAAAAAGAAAAGGCAGATGTTTGTCAGAAAATTCAAATGATTTTCCAAGACCCGATGGCCTGTTTAAACCCTCGTATGCGCGTTATTGATATCATTGCAGAAGGAATTGATATTCATAAACTAGCAAAAAACAAACAAGATCGCGAAGAGAAAGTTTATAAAATTTTAGAGGCAGTTGGATTAAGTAAAGATCATGCTGGACGATATCCACATGAATTTTCTGGTGGGCAGCGCCAACGTATTGGAATTGCTCGTGCCTTAATTACAAATCCAGAATTTATTATTGCCGATGAACCAATTTCTGCGCTTGACGTTTCTATCCAAGCCCAAGTTGTTAACTTAATGAACACACTGAAAAAAGAGTTTGGATTAACATATTTATTTATTGCCCATGATTTATCAATGGTTAAATATATTTCTGATCGTATTGGAGTTATGCACTTAGGACGTTTAGTTGAGCTTGGAACAGCTGAGGATATTTATGAGCGCGCGATTCATCCATATACTCGCTCATTATTATCAGCTATCCCGCTTCCAGACCCAGACTATGAACGTAATCGTAAACGTATTGTCTATGATAAATCAAAAGTTGACTACTACAAAGGAGCATGGACAGAAGTCACTCCTGGTCACTTTGTTTTAGGAACAGATGAAGAAATCAAGCAGTGGAAAAGCGAACGTTAATAATCAACTACTAAGGATTAAACCTTAGTAGTTTTTTTATTTAGATATATATATATAAGGATAATAGATTATATTTAAATGGAATCTATATAAAAACAGATAAGTATTCTACATCTAAGGTGGCAAACAAAAATACTGATACCCTTTCTTTATAAAGACATCCTATCGTCCAGGGGTCACCTGCCATTTACGAAGTAAATGTATCCTCCGCTG